>CAYXQH010000245.1:0-3641 GCA_964467425.1 uncultured Saprospiraceae bacterium | reverse complement strand
CCCGGCAGTGGTATATACAAGCTTTCATTTAAATCTGTTAAAGGAAATAAATGTTGCTTTGCAGTAAAATAGCCCCCATGCGGACCTGCAGAATATAAAGGATGGTGCATAGCAATCACTACATTTTTTCGGCGATGCTTCCGAAGAATTTCTTCCATCTGAAAACGAAAAACTTTTCGACTCTTCACATCACATCCATCATTTATTTCAGGTTCGTTATCCCAATCCGTGATGTACCATTGACTATCAACAATAACCACCACGATATTATCAGTCATTTCCACAACTTCAGGTCCACTACATCCATTATCCGGAAGAAAATAATTCCCCCACTTCTCTTCATCTTCAATCCCTTTATTCAAGGCTTTTTCGATATACTGCTCTTGTCGTTGCACCCCCTTCAAACCTTCAAAACGCCAATCATGATTTCCGGGAATAAAAATGGGATAGCCTTTATAATTTTTAAGGGTCGCTATTTGAGCATTCAATTTTGCTTCAGCATCCAGACGATCTTCATGATCGGATTTGGGAGGTAAGCCTCCGGGGTAAATATTGTCCCCTAAAAAAATAACACTACTATTTTTATCTGCTTGCTCTAATTTTATTTTTAATAATTTAAGCGCAGGTGCTATTTTGCCATTTTTTGAATTACCTGCATCACCAATTAAAAACATGGTATGTTCTATCTTAATATTCTCAGGCTTCTGCTCCTCCCAATCTTTATACTGCTTACTATAATTAACCCGATAATTTGCACAGGAAGAAACTCCTAAACAAAACAGAATTAGTAAAAAGAAATAGTGGAAATATTTTATGTGGTTTGTTTTCATTAGTTGACCATTGTTATCACAGCTGCAAATATTAGCGAAGATAAAATTGTTTTATTTAGTTTAAGTAGTAAGCCAAAAAAATTGATACAATAAATTTTTAAAGTCCACTCAGATATTTCAATACAATCTTCCCCGATCGCTATTGAGATCAATTACGTAGGAAATTTCTTCGAGACAATTTATTAAACAAATATCAGAACAAAGCTGTTACAAAAAAGATTATAACAAATCGATCTTTTTTCTAATTAACTTAAAACCTGCTAGAGTTCTTTTTGATCCAAATAAATTTGATTTCTTTTATTTTGAACCTTTTATAAGGATTCAAAATTAGTCGTTTGCTTTCTTTTCAAATTCCAATACTTTTAGAAGTTATTTAGATTTTCAATAATATTTATCTAATTTGCACCTACAGAGAACAAAGTTTCATACTCTATCACCTGTGAACCTGCTCTAATTGTAATAGAAGTAGGTTCACTTACTATTTACCTGAATTCATTAAAAATTAAGCTGTTAGCTATATCGACGGCCTTAAAATTTAATGCCTAAATGAAAAAACCCAATTAGTTCATCTATTAACATAGAATCTGTTCTTTCCAGAATGTCCATTGCGGAAAAAGTGGGTCAAATGACTCAAATAACGCTTGATGTCATTTTAAAGGGTGAAGTGTATAACGCAATTTTGCCACATCAAATTGACGAAAAAGCACTATATACAGCTATTCAAAAATATAATATTGGCTCACTTTTAAATACGCCTGGCATTCCATTAAAACAGTCCGAATGGCTTGAATTGATTGAAAAAGTCCAGAAAACCGCTCAGGAAGAGACATTGCATAAAATCCCAATATTATACGGAATAGATGCTATTCATGGAGTGAATTATACCGTCGATTCGACACTCTTTCCACAACAGATAAATATGGCCGCAAGTTGGAATACCGACCTTGTGGAAGCCGCTGCAGCGATTACTGCTTATGAAGCCAGATCTTGTGGAATTCCATGGAATTTTTCTCCTTGTCTTGATGTTGGGAGAAATCCGCTCTGGCCTCGATTATGGGAAACATTTGGAGAGGATGTTTTTATGGTTAAAAAGATGGGATTAGCCATGCTTTCCGGCTACGAAGGCAAACAAATAAATCACCCTTATAAAGTAGCTGCTTGCCTAAAACATTTTCTTGGCTATAGCACACCAATCAATGGTAAAGATCGAACACCAGCCTGGATTCCGGAACGACAATTAAGAGAATATATCCTACCGCCTTTCGCAGCAGCGATTGCAGCTGGAGCCTCCTCGGTTATGATTAATTCAGGGGAAATAAATGGAATACCAGTTCATGCAAATCCTGCTATTTTAAAAACACTTTTAAGAGATGAATTAGGCTTTAAAGGTTTAGTGGTTTCGGACTGGGAAGACATTAAATATTTGCATACCAGACATCGGGTCGCTAGTTCGCATAAAGAGGCAGTCAAAATAGCGATTCTTGCTGGAATTGATATGAGTATGGTACCGGATGATTTTAGTTTTGCTGATCATCTAATAGAGTTGGTAGAAGAAGGAAGCATACCTGAATCACGTCTTGATGAATCTGTACGACGGATACTTAAACTAAAACTCAATTTAGGCCTTTTTGAAAACGATACCATTTCAAAAAGTGCTGATTATCAGAATTTTGCGAGTGAAAAACATGTAGAGTTCTCAAAAGAATTTGCAAAAGAATCTATCGTTTTATTGAAAAATGAAGGACAGCAACTTCCTTTGAAAAAAGATATAAAATTATTGGTTTCTGGTTTTAGTGCCAATGCTATTAAGTATTTGAACGGAGGCTGGACCGCCACCTGGCAGGGAGATCAGTCTGATGAATTTATTACCAATAAAAACACTCTTTTACAAGCCCTAAAAGAAAAAATTGGAAAAGAGCAAATCACTTATATAGAAGGTACTCAATACGATGAAACGACCAACCTCCAGGAAGCTGTTTTAGCTGCAAAAGAGGTGGATCATATTCTTTTGTGTTTAGGTGAAAAAACATATTGTGAATTTCATGGAAACATCGATGATTTGGCATTGCCAAAAGCACAGATCGACTTAGCTAATGCATTGATCAAAACAGGAAAGCCAGTTACTTTAATTTTATTACAAGGGCGTCCAAGACTGATTACGACAATTGCAGAAAAAATTGATGGTATCATTGCTGCTTTTTTGCCAGGAAGTGAAGGTGGAAATGCTCTGGCAGACATTCTATTTGGAGACTATAACCCGAGTGGAAAATTACCCATTACTTATCCGAAGTTTGCAAATGCTTTAGTGACCTATGATTATAAAAATTCGGAGATCAATTCTATTCAGGGGTCAAAGTCTTGCTATAATCCATTATATGAATTTGGTCATGGTCTAAGCTATACTAGTTTTAAATATTCTGACCTAAAAGTCAATAAAAATAAAATATCAAAAAACGAAGAATTAGAGGTTTCAGTAGAAGTGGAGAACGTTGGAAATCGAACTGGCAAAGAGGTTGTCCAGGTATATCTCAAAGATGAATTTGCGTCCATTACTCCATCGGTAAAACGATTAAAAGCATTTAAAAAAGTTGAATTAGCTGCAAAAGAAAAAATGCGCTTAGTATTCAGCTTGAATAATGAGGATTTATCCTTCGTAGGCATTGATAATCAGCGGATTAGTGAATCTGGCTTTTTTGAAATCAACATTGCTGATTTGTATACAAAATTCGAACTTTTGTAATTCAATATTATATTCTTTTTTTAACACTTAAAATTTATCAAAAAATATTCTTAATTGCTTGGTTAGATCAT
>CAYXQH010000244.1:0-8290 GCA_964467425.1 uncultured Saprospiraceae bacterium | reverse complement strand
GACAGAATGTACATTACCAAAAAAGGATAAAAATTCTCCTATTAAAAAAGACTCCCCATCGATTTTTATTAGATTTTTAAAATTAATATTCAATATTGGATTTGAGCAAAAACTTGAAGGTGTTTCTTGTCCGGGATACTCTTTCAAGTTTTCAGGTAGCACAAAGATAGTAAGCTGCTCATTATTCAAATCTATCACTCGAGGCTCCGTACCTCCAAGCGTTTGCAATAAAGCATTTTGTAAAATCACATTGCCCATTTCATGTGACTTATCGAGCACTTCCACTACTTTTTGATTTTGGCTCTTCGCTAAAGCTAATTGATCATTTCCTTTTCGAGCATCGATCACAATTCGCTCATCATTTACAGCGATGGCATTCAATAATTTTAAGCCTGGTTTACTCAAAATTTCTTTTACCTCCACTCCTTCTTCTCCAAGTTGAATAATCACATTATGCTTTTTTGAAAACAATTTTAAAACACCATCAACTTTAGCAAAGGCGAAATGACTTTCAAAACCTTTAGCTTCAATAAGAGCCTGAGGAAAAATTTCTCCTTTATTCAATGTAAAGGCATTATTTTTCGTTTCATTATAAACAAAAGCCTCATCAATCGTCTTAATATTATATAAATGATCATTGCCTATTTTGATCAATTCCTGGTCAATGGAGATGATTTCTTCCTCAATTCCCGGCAACGTAAATGGCACCTTATAATTGATTTCCATAAAGAACTTCTTACGTCCTTTTTTTGCTAAAATCAATTCATGTTTCCCTATTTCCAGATAGGTCGAAAAGTCCAGATTAATCACTTCACCTTCGAAGGTAAATATATTGTCTGAACTGTTTTCTACGATATATTTTTGCTTTGCTGATTTAAACACTTCAAAGCGGTGATGTCCTTTATTAATTGTTTGGACATGCCCTGTAACCTCCTCATTATCAATTAAATAAGGCTCTCTACTGAATTCATTAATAAAACCATATTTTTTCAAACCTAAACGTACTTCCTGCAAAACATCCTTTTGCCCAAATCCTATACTTTTATTTCCAAGGCCAGTTATTTTCTCGCCAAAATAATGTACGATTTCTAATTGCGTATCATAGACTAATTTACCGACTTGAATTAACTTTGCGGACGGGCTCATAACGATTTCCTGATGCTGAAAGGACATGGATTTTTTGCTGACTTTTCCTAAAAGGGAGCATAAAACATTGTTCTTTAAAAAAACAGGCGCACTAAGGCGATGTCCTTCAATATCATACCAATTCCCTCGTTCATCTTTTCTATAAAAACTAGCAGTAAAAGGTTCAAAATAATAGTCGGCCCAAGCCGCAGCATCTTTTATAGGTTCATTTTTAAAATCACGAAAATGTTCTTTATTCTTGGTTTTAAGAATGACGAGTTCATGATCTTTTGGAATAAAAACATCTATAATTTCTTCTCCGGCGATTTTATATAATTCAGCTTTTTTTGCAATACTTTCTTTTTTAAAAACTTTACAAATACCATCCTCCATCCAAATGATTGTCATATCTCCAATTTCAATGGATGACGAGCAAATAGAACCATTAATTTTTTTCCCAACTATCATTTTCGTTTCATTTTTCATCCTGAATCTTTTGTTTCATTTTCCATTTAAAAGCACTGCGCTGTGCTTTGTAAGTCTCCGTCATGATACGCACAAATTTAGTTACTGCATCATGAAACTCCGTGGTTTCAACATAATTATTTTCCCCAAAAATAACAGGGATAAACTCCGACTCATCCTCCTCCGGTTTGATGTAAATTCCTTTAATCTCAACATCCCCATCTTCCCTTTTGGATTCAATCAAGTCATGTAACTCTCCTAAATTTATGACACCCATCGAAGGCTCTCCATCTGTAATAACGAATATGGAACAAACAATATTAGCGTCTGGCTTATCCGTTTTAATTTTCTCGACAAACTCTTTGATTCGATCATGCGACTGGACAACACCATCACTGATATTAGTTCCACCTCCGCCACCATATAACACCTCCCCTTTTGTAATAGTAGAAATCTTTCGTAGTATCTTAAAGAGCAAAGCTCGGTTGGTATATTTGTCGGAAAAGTTGACGGTTTCTACAAAATAATAATTAAAGAAATGAATCGCATCGTAGGATTTTCGATCTTCTAATCCAAGTATCAATAAAAATAGAATTTTAAATAAATTACGCATGGGTTCGTGATCCATTGACCCGGAGGAATCCAGACAAAAAGTATTGATTTGCTCCACTTCTCCTTTATTGATTTTCCTACGAAGTGTTTTCATGACATTTGCTCGCATCCATTTATCCTGGTCTTGTACAGTCATTGGATCAAACTCCACCCCATCATGGCTATGGCGATAAGGATCAAATTCCATCGTTCTTCGAACTGGCAAAGCTGCTTGAAATGCTTTTTTGACAAATAATATATACGGTCGTACCTCTTCTTCAATCTGTAGCATTTCATCTAACCAAATATCCCGGTTTTTATCGACGCTTTGATCATCCTTTAATATGCCGAATTCTCGCATGCGGCGGATACGAAAATGTTGCTGATTCTTGATAGCCATTCGATGTCGATCCAATGCTTTCCTCCATCGTTCTTGTGCAACAGAATAAGAAAAGCCATCAAAGTCATTCAAATAACTTTCAATAGCAAAAGAACTTTTCAACTGAAAGAGTTCTCTTAATCGCTCATTCAGGTCTTTCAATTCTTCTTCTTCCCTTTCCCGTTTCTCCCAAAATGCTTCCTGCAACTGGCTACTTCGTTCAGCATCCAAATTATTTAAAACAGGGAACAAACTGAATGGACTGCTTTCCCAAAGAAAGAATGGCGCGGTCATTTTATTACATTGATTTTGTAAATGATTTAACCAGCGTTGCTCCACTATTTTTTCTAAGGTTTGTTTTTCTTCTTCTGATAAAAATTCCTCCACAGCATCTAACAACTCCATTTTTTGATCTACATCCAGGTTGTACCACTTTTGATCATGATCCTCCAAAAACGGAGAAAGAATCGGCGCAAAAGCAGGTTCAGGCTTTTCTTTTATTTGATCACCAACGGCTTTGATTCGGTCTATAATCGAACCTTCGCCTAGAACAGTTTTAATTTTATCTTTTAATGACAACTTTCGTTCTTTGCCAAACCGATCTTTTAATGCAATTGGAAATGCCTGAATAAAATTTGATTGAGACTGATCATCAATCAATTCCTGAATCGTGACTATCTTATTATCTTCCAAGCAAATATTGAAAAAATCAGTTCTGATTTCATCCTGTATAGTATTAAGATCAAGTTCGACTGAACTACTGGTGTGAAAGCCCTTTTCTACATAACTAGCCAGGTTTTTTTCATGTTTTTCAAAAAACGCCTGTACACTTGGTGTTGCTTTTTCTAATAATTTATTTAGCGTTGAATGGTAGCTTTTTCTTAAATAAAATCGTTCGCAAAAGATGAATAATAAATCTTGCAATTGCTCAGATGGTAATAAGTTTTGAAAATCCAGACTAGGAACATGCTCTTCAAAAAGAATTTGAACGGTTTTAAAGGTTTCCTCTTCTTCCGTTTTACATTGTATTAAAAACTCAACATAAAAGCGATAGTATTCCCATAACGTAAGTACTGGAAATGGAATTTTCGAAAACGCTACATTTTGTGAAGCATTTTTTAATTCTCGTAGAAAAGAGACATAAGGAAAGTAGTCTTTTTTTAATTGTAGAAAAGTGAGGTGCTTTTCAAGTCGTTTTATTTTAAGTGCTTTGATATCCTTTACGGGCATAAAAAACCCTCTCCAATCCAATATACGCTGAATGTCATTCCAAAAACTACTATTCGGTGTAAAAGAAACATCTCCAAAACATTTTTTCAATTTATCGTTTAATTCCGAATAGAGTTGATTTTGCTTTTTTCCCCACAGCTTGAGATTTACACCTTTTTTCTCCTGCCCTACAAAACATCTCCAAATCTGGTTTTCATCAAAAGAAGGATCATATTCTATTACCACAAAATCTTCCCCACTAAAACTTCGTTGTAGATTATTCCAATATCGAATCTCTACATCACTCAGTCCACTCCCTTCCAGTAGATCTAAGGAAACATCTTCTTGATTCGTTGATTCTTTGCTTTTCATAATCAGGTTAATTAGATCCGTCGATATTTTGACGATTCTTACCTAAAAATAAGGTTATGCTAACAATATTAATTTATTTTGTTTAAAATCCTATTTATTTCTATGTTCGATGTAAAACCATCTATATAAATGCAAACAATACAGGAGCAATTCACATTTCAACAAATCCCTGAGCACTTTGAACGAGACACCCACATCGGTGTTCAGCATCTCGATATCGAAAAATTTCATGTACTCAATGGAGATAGTCCGAATGAAGATATTTTAGTGATCATATATGAAGGAAGTCCGAATCTGAGTTTTTATGATGCACAAGGAAGACTAGTAGATGTTGATCATTATTTACCCGATACTTATACCCAGCAGGATCATATTGGAGCTTCGACCGTTATTAAAAATCTAAAAGGAGCCAGTTTAAAATTATTAAAAAACAAAGACAGCTTCGAAGATTTACTGGAAGAAGTTTTTAATCGAGGTCGTGGATCACTGGCTGAAGGTTTGAGTAAAAAATATGGTTTGGAAATCTCAGATCAGTCGATCGAACGCTTCAAAATAACAAGCGGTGTAGAAGAGGCAGATGAAATCGAGCCTTTTTTAATGAATAAATACCCTTCGTTTTTTCATCTTTTAGAAGCTATAATTGTTAGCAATCAAAAATCCGGCAATGGTTATGTGCACATCACGCCGAATGACAACATCATCATCACCCCTTTAAATAAACGAAGTGGTGTATCGGTCATTATCGAAACTCAAGATGTCGAAGGAAAATTATTACCGCCTAACAAATGGGTCATCACCCGAACAGATGACAGTGCAAAATTTGACCAGGCATTAGTTTTCAGAACGGAGGATGTCAAAGCTTTTTTCGAAGCAGATAGTTATGAAGAAACCTTTGAGACCGATCGCTACAAATTGTATCATACTCCAGAAAGAATTGCGATTGACAGTTTATTAGACAATACTGACAACTTGCTCAAACTGGAAATTGTCAATAATTGCTATCAAATTTTAGCGTCTGATCTCAATATCATTATTGCGCTTAGTAATGAGAATGAAATCACCATTGTTAATACGCATCGTTCTATTGTTCCACATAAATGGCCAAAGAAAGTGGTACTTCCTGAAGCTGCGCGATGGATACGATCTGATGAAAACTTAAGTATCCTTTTCGCTCAAAATAGCAAAGGAGAAATCATCGTCTATGATATTACCGGAGATCATCCAATCGAAATAAATCGCCTGGGTGTTTTTTCAGAGAGTTTTGAAACGGATCAAAATGGATCGCTCATTGTCAAAGCCAAGAAAAACAATAGCCTGATTAAAATAAAGACGAATGTCAGCGATCTGGAATGGACCACTGATCAAAAACATTTTGGTTCTGTTTTAAAAAGTTTATCTCATTTATTTAAAGGAGAAAGTCTTTTTACAAAAACTCAATTTGCGAAAATTATTACCGAAGTAAAACCAGAGCCTTCAAAAAAATTACCTTCTGCCGTAGAAGCTGCCAGGTATGATTTTGAAACGAATATTGAGCATATGCTCGCAGCAGCTGGTAATAGTTATGAAAAGCTCCTTGACATACAAAACAAGATTGCCATTGCCAGACAAAACATAGCGGAAGAATTGACTTCCTTTGCTGAAAAAGAAGGTATCTTTCTTGTGGGACAACGGCTACAATCGACCATCAATAACATTATTCGGCCAACAGAGAAAAAGGTTCGAAACCTTGTAGAGTATAAACGAGCAGAAGATATTTTAGAACAAACCTCTGCGTTTAAAGAAGAAATCGTCCATTTGGATGATCCAAATAGCTATCGAGAAATTTTAAATTCCGTTCGAAAATTTGATGAAGAATTAAGAGTAATGAATCCGGAAAATTGTTCGGAAGTTCTACCTGTATTTAAATTAATTCAACAGGAATTGAATGTCGCTTTTTCAGATCAAATAGCAAATGACGGCACGAGTCTGCAAAAGTTTATCAGTGGTGAAATCAAACAAATCGAAGAAGCTGTTCAAAATACTTTCGATCCCCGACGTTTAGAAATTCTGCTGAGTACACATCCGGCAGCTTTGGAATTAATGACCTTACTCAAGCAACCATTTGTCTTACAAAATATTGCAAGAGAACAAAAGCTGTCTCCTTCCGGAATCCAAACCCGACTCTATGAAGTAGTTCAAAAACGGAAGCAATCCCTTAAAAGTGAAATCGAAAGAAAGAATGCTGAAAAGAATGCTGCGAAGCTACAACTCGCAAACATGATTCATGAAAGCATCGACTTTTTCGTAAAAAACCATAGTGGAAGTTTTTCAGATTTAGAACTTTCCGTCAATGCGACTCATGCTCAAATCCTGAGTGATATTGTAAAGTTAGAAAAGGAATTTAGCGATGTTCGTCTGGCACTAGATTTACGACGAAAGCTTGAACGCAGAATTTTGGAACGCAACCGGGCCGATCTTGAAAAAATGGTTGCCTTTGAAGGGAAATACGCCTACATCCAAAATGATCCCGACCTTTATGTTGATCTGGAATCTACTGTTCAAAAGTTTCCGTATTGGACTCTTGAACTAATTGAAAAGAAAGGAAGCACCGGCACCTATATGGTAACTTTCATTCGGGAATCTGATCTGGAAGTTTATCGACCAAGCACCAATGAAAACCTTCGAGCTGGAAAAGCTTTTGAAATCACGGAACAAGAGTATGCTTCATTTTTTGATTATTTTGAAAATTATATACAGAAAGAAATCACCTATGAATTTTTAGATGCCTTATGGGAAATTCAAAAGGGTAAAATAAAAGCGGAAAGTTTTCCACAGTTTAATAAAGCGTCTTTAAAAGCGCATCATCCAAAAGATGAAGTAGCAAGAAAAGCCTTACGTTGTGCATTGGAAAAAAGAAAGCGAGAGCATTTGGAAAGAAGCAGAGCTCGAAACGTACCTGTGATCTCTCCAGAGTTTATTGATGAAACGCCTTATTTCCAGGAAAAACTTCAGGAATTCATTATTAAAGCAAAGCTACAATTAGTGACTGGAACCGGAATCATTTTACTTTCCGGGCCACCGAGTACGGGTAAATCTGCTTTTCTAAAATTTATCGGCTCGGTCATGAATCGGGAATATTTTGAACATGCTGCTGATAAATGGCAAACGAAAAATAGCCTCATCACTGCCATTAAATTCGGTGAACATGGTCCTTATGCTACTCCAGCTGGTTTTACTAAAGCGATCACAACACCCAATAGCCTGATCAATATTGAAGAGATCAAAGAATGGCCTGAAGCTTTAAGGAAGTCCTTGAATCCGTTCTTTGCTGGAAGCGATGTTTTTATTGCACCGGATGGTACCGCTTATAAAATCGGAGAAAATATTTTGCTTTGTGCCGCAGCAAATCTGGGCACCATGTATCGACAAGACGACGAACCGTTTACAGCAGATTTTTGGTCTCGGATTGAAGTTGTGGAATATGATTATGCTCCTGAAGCAGTTGATCGAGACTACTATAAACAATTGCATCGCCCAAAGAAAAAGAACCTGTTAACCATGCAGGATTTAGTTCGTGAATTTTTCTTTTATAATGATGCGCCAAAGGATCCAGTGGAACGAGCTAGTTACTTTGCTCAACAGTTATTAGAATTCATTCTTCTTCCAAAAGCAGATGAAAAAATCAAACGGGAAAATTTACAAAACCATATTCAAACCTATTTTGAAAGTATAACACATAGTTCAGAGCTAAATTTTGGACCAGAAGAAGCAGCAAAAATTGCTTTACGACGAATAAAAGATTTTCAGGGTTATTCTCCTGCTGAGTTTTTTGACTTGTACGATCATTTCATTAACGGGCAAAAGTTGATTTCAAAAAGGCTTTCTAAATTACAATCAGCGGACGTAGAAAAGTATGAACATCTGAGAATCCTTGTTTTATCTCTTCGTTTTATTGAAGGTTGTCTCCGTGAATTGCGCATCTTATTTAATTCGACTGCTGGACAATCTGAAATTGAAGGTACCAATCGGGAATTTATAAAATGTGTGTACTTGATGGGCTTATTGGGTAAGATATGACAAGGGTGAAAAGGTGAAAAGGGTGAAAAGGTGAAAAGGGTGAAAAGGTGAAAGGGTGAAAGGGTGAAAGGGTGAAAGGGTGAAAGGGTGAAA
>CAYXQH010000243.1:0-8291 GCA_964467425.1 uncultured Saprospiraceae bacterium | reverse complement strand
ATCCTGGTTAGTAGCAAGTGAAGAAACATTGGACCGATACATCATAATGAGATCCATAGATGGTGTAAATTTTTCACCAATCGGACATCGAATAGCTACAAATGACAAAGATAGAATTCAGCATTATTCTTTCTCAGATTGCACTATTCAGCAACTACATGCAGAGAATATTTTCTACATGCTTCATATTTTAAACCTTGATGGTACTATTCAAAAAAGTAAATTAATAGTCTTAAATTTAACTCCAGATTATAAAGGAATCAAACTATTAAGCCAACAAAACAATCATCAATTCGCCTTGTATTATCCTTCAAATAACCAACATGGAAATAATAGTGTTTCCGTTTCTATCCATTCCATTAACGGAACGACGATTATCAAAGATCAAAATTTGAATGAAGGTGAAAAAATCTTTTTAGGAGAAAACTGGCCTCCTAATCAATATATAATTTATTGTGAATTCGCTTCTGGAAAATACGAAACATTCAAATGGATAAAAAATTAAAAGTATTAGTTTCAGGAACCGGATTTGCTGGACAAGGCCATACCGATGCATTTCGAGCAGTAGGTGCTGAGGTCGTTGGTATTGTTGGAAGGACAGCAAGCGTCGTAAAAGAAGTAGCCAATAAAAAAGCTATTACTTACGCTAGCACAGATTGGCTTCAAGCCTTAAAGGATTGCCAACCAGATATCGTTTCTATAGGAACTCCCGGCGGTGCACACTACGAAGCAATATCACAGGCCATCGACTTTGGATGTCATGTGTTTTGTGATAAGCCACTGACTGATAATGAAGACTCTGCATTAGACTTGTATCAAAAGGCCAAACAGAAAAACATTAAAACAGCTTATGCATCAAGCTTCCGTTATATGCCTTGTATCCTACATGCTAAACAACTAGTAGCAAAAGGCGTAATCGGTGAACCTGTAGAAGTGGAGTGTATATCACACTTCAATTTAGAACGAGATATTCCTTTTGGATGGTCTCATCGTAAAGAAGATGGAGGTGGTCGTCTCAACAATAATTTCACACATAAACTTTCCATAGTAACGTCTGTTATTGGTGAAAAAATTCTATCAATAAATGGAGAAGTGAGAGATGACTTAGGTAAAGCGCCTATCGTTAAAGGCGTACATAATTTTAAAACAAGACGAAACTTTATTCCAAAAGATATAAATGATCCTTCTCTAAAATGGGGAGAAAGTAATGTCGAATGGACTTATACTGTATTGGCACAGCTGGAAAGTCCAATAGCTACCAAACCCGTTTCCGTACTCTTCAAACATGGTGGGCTCAATCCTAGGTTCAATGAAGATCATATAGTATTTTATGGTACAAAAGGAGCTATTTATATTAAAGGTCATTATGGTTCTGGACCACTATATAAATGGGATGAAAATAAAACTTGGCAAGAGCTGACATTACCTCAAGACATTATAAATAACCAACCGGATATTGACGGTGATACAGAACGAAACTGGCTATGCCTGGTAAGAGAATTTGTAAAAGATATTAAAGGAGAACCTTTCGAACCTTATCAAACATTTAAAGAAGGAAGTTTATATCAACAACTCATCACCCTAATTAGAAAGAACGACAATTCGACTAATGTTCTTCATCTGCAATAAAAATAATCCATGGAAAGTAAATCTATGATTTATGAGTATTTGGTAATTGCTGCCTACTTCCTGCTTATCATAGGAATTGGTTTCACATTTAGAAGCATGGCAAAAAAGTCCACTAGTGATTACTTCCGTGGAGGTGGTCGGATGCTTTGGTGGATGGTTGGATCAACCGCATTTATGATGCAGTTCTCGGCCTGGACATTTACGGGTGCAGCTGGCAAGGCATTCAACGACGGCTTTGCCGTCTGCTTAGTATTTTTTGCAAATACTTTTTCTTATTTCTGCGGTTGGGCCTACTTTGCTAAACGTTTCCGACAGACAAGAGTAGATACACCAACAGAGGCCATAAGAGGTCGTTTTGGTGCTGACAATGAATTGTTTTTCTCTTGGGCCTTGATAATTTTTACACTGATTAATGCTGGTATATGGTTGAATGCATTAGGCGTATTTGCCAGTGCAGTTTTCAGTGCAGACATTAGCATTACAATTATCATTACAGGTCTTACAGTTTTGTTTGTTTCTGTGCTCTCTGGTGCTTGGGGAGTGGTAGCCTCTGATTTCATGCAGACCTTGGTTGTTGCTGTAATATCCATTGCATGTGCAATTGTAGCATTGATTAAAGTGGGAGGACCTGTCGAACTGGTAACCAACTTTCCATCCGACTTTATCATGGGACCAAATATGAATTACGGCTTACTGTTGGTTGGCACCTTTGTCTTCTTTTTAGCCAAGCAGTTAGTCACCATAATGAACCTCCATGACTCTTTTCGATTTTTAACAGCTAAAGACTCCATCAATGCTCGTAAAGCGGCCTTATTGGCTATGGCTTTGATGGGAGTAGGAAGCATTATCTGGTTTATCCCACCCTGGGCTTCAGCTATTTTATATCCCGATGCGGCTACTGCTTATCCCGAGTTAGGAAAAAAAGCCGCAGATGCTATTTACCTTGTATTCACTCGCGAAACTATGCCTGTAGGTACTGTAGGTCTCTTGCTTGCAGGACTATTTGCGGCTTCAATGTCATCTATGGATTCCGCATTAAATAAAAATGCTGGCATCCTGGTACGTAGTGTATATCAGCCATTCATGGCAAAAAGAGGAAAGCAGATCAATGATAAAAAACTGTTGAGACTGAGTATGCTAATTAGTTTTATTAGCGGTATTCTAGTTATTGCTTTAGCACTATTTTACAGATCGTTGGAAGGACTCAGCTTATTCGATCTGATGATGTCTCTTTCTGCTATGATTCAGGTGCCTTTATTGATACCACTCATTCTTGGTATTTTTATTAAAAAAACACCGTCATGGGCACCCTGGGCAACAGTAATTTTGGGCTTGTTTTTATCTTGGCTCATGAAATATAAAATCACTCCAGACGTCTTTGCTGACTTGATAGGAATTGCTCCATTTACAGCCAGAGAATCCACCGACATGGGTTTGATCCTCACACTGGGAGCGCATGTTTTTATTACCGCAGTTTTTTTCTGTATGACTACTTTATTTTATAAAGAATCGAAAGATAAAAACAAACTCGAAAGAGAACGCTTTTTTAAGAATTTACAAACACCTGTTGTAGCAGATGATCAGCAGGATGAAGTAGACCGTCAACAAAGAAATAAGTTAGGGACTATGGTGATCTGTATGAGTGGAGGGATTTTACTGATGTCCCTAATTCCGAATCCATTCTGGGGTAGAATGATTTTTGTGCTTTGCGCTTTGATCATATTTATCATTGGCTTTTTGTTAAAGCGGACTGCGAATAACAAAGCTTCTCTCGTCTGAATTAAGGTAAGATTTAAAAGAGGCAAAGGATAGTTCGAAACCATCCTTTGCAATTTTAGCAAATTTTTATTTACCAAAAATTTCTTTCAATACTGGATCGGTAGGATTAGCACGTTCTGCTTTCTCTGCATTACCCATCATAGAAAAAAGACCGTCAACTGCGCCATTCGTTACCAAGTCCGGTAAAGAAGGCTTACCGTTACCAAGCAAGCTAGACGCTTGGCCTCCCAAGGCAGAAGTGATAGCACTAAGGCCTCCATTGTCGGTCAATTTTTTAGTAATTGCTGGCAATAAAGCGGCTGCTAACTTATCACCTGCCGCTTTCTTTAAAAAGTCAGTTGCACCAGTTTTTCCACCTTTTAAAAGGCTCAATGCATCAGCAGCTGGAATATTTTTAGTAGCATCACCCAAAAAGGAAGAAGCCACATCAGGAACTGCTGATCCTAAAGCGCTGTTTAAAAGACCTAAAGCTTTAGTACCTTGGCTAGACTTACCTAATAAACCGGTAATAGTCGAAAGTCCTTTAGGCATAGCTTTTTGCATAACTGCATTTCCTAAAACATCGCCGCCAAAACCTTTTAACGCGTTATTACTAGCACCACCTAATAAGGCTTGTACTCCAGTTAAAGCCTGCTGTGGTGAAAGACCAGCTAATCCTTTATTGACGCTGCAAGATTGAGTCATGACAATAAAAGATAGTGTAAATAATAAAGAAACAAATTTCTTCATAGTTAATATCATTTTTTAGAAGATGAAAAATAGTAAATCGTAATTATATTACAACTATTTGTTAGACGTGAGATATTAAGTAAGTAACTCAAACGCCACAAAGAATGCGGATAAAGAGGATAATAAATTTAAATCTGTGCTTTCCCCTTTAATAATTAAATTGGATAAGCAACTATTTGAGATCTAATACACAATGTAGTAGCTTAGCCTTTAATTTTGCATCATTAAAAGATGAAGCAGATAATTAGTAATTTAAAACATGGATTTTAAAAAATTATCTTCACTTTTATTATTACTACTTTGTCTTATCTCCTGTGCTGAACGGCGTGGGAAAAAAGTACATTTAGCAAATGGTGTAGATAAATCTGCTGGCGGTGGTCCTGCGTACATTATCACGACCCCTTTGGCTATTTATTATCTGGAAAAGGAAGGAGGTGGATTGTCGAGCATGATTGACAAGGATGGTGTAGATTGGCTGGGCTTTCACAATAAAGAAGGTTCAGCTCATAAAGGCGAATACCGAGGATTTCCTAATGCGGTTCATAAGCAGGACGGGAGTTACTTTCATGCTATGAATGCAAAGACAGATCCTTCTAGCTCGAAAGTAAATATTGAGTCTGACGAACATCTTCGTATTACCTTTACTTCCGACAATAAACAATGGCAAGGGCAATGGGACTTCTACCCTACCCGCTGTGATTTTACGATGAGTAAAATCAGTTCAGGTTATAAATACTGGGTACAATATGAAGGCGTTCCTGGTGGCGAGATGGATACAACTGATTTTTGGTATTCTTCTGCTGATAATATTCAGCATCTTATTACGGAGCCTTTTCTTGAAGATTTGCCTTCCCCTGAGTGGATGGCTTTTGGTGATCAGCATTCACCTCGCTTATTGTATATGTTGCATCACGAAGATGATGAATTTCCAGACAATTATGTCAGCAGACCTGATATGACAGTGTTGGGTTTTGGTCGTCAAAACAAAGATAAGTACCTTAACACTGTACAAACATTTTCGATTGGCTTTATAGAATCAACAGAGTATTCAATGATTGATCAGACGATCAGACATATACTCGAATAGATAACGATGTACAAAATGAAAATAACAGATGTAAAGATATTTGTAAATTGTCCAGGTCGAAATTTCGTCACCGTAAAAATTGAAACAGACGAAGGTATTTACGGATTGGGTGATGCCACGCTCAACGGTAGAGAAATGGCCGTGGTTGCCTATTTACAAGAACACATCAAACCTTGTCTAATCGGAAAAGATGCACACCAAATTGAGGACATATGGCAATATTTATACAAAGGATGTTATTGGCGAAGAGGACCGATAACAATGACAGCCATTGCAGGAATTGACATGGCACTTTGGGATCTTAAAGGTAAGGTCACGGGTTTGCCTGTTTATCAATTACTGGGTGGCAAAAGCCGTACAAAAATAAAAGTATATGGTCATGCAAATGGTCAGACCATTGATGAAACATTAGATCACTTAGGGAATCTAATTGAAGATGGATATAAAGCGGTTCGATTACAATGTGCGATACCTGGATTAGAAGGAACCTATGGAACACTTGCTAATAAAAAAGACTATTACGAATTACAAAGCAACCGACCACTCCCTCCTGAACAGCTGTGGGACACTAATAAGTATTTAAATTTCATTCCAAAACTTTTTCAGAAAGCTCGAGAAAAACATGGCATGGAAATACAATTACTCCATGACGTTCATAGTCGATTGACACCAATTGAAGCAGCTAAATTAGGTAAAGAGTTAGAACCCTATAATCTCTTATTTTTAGAAGATCCTGTAACTGCTGAAAACCAATCGAATTACAAACTTGTGCGAAATCACACCACGACACCTCTTGCCGTAGGTGAAGTTTTCAATTCTATATGGGATGCGAAAGAGCTAATAGAAAACCAATCCATTGATTATATCCGTACTGCTGCTACTCATGCAGGTGGAATTACGTCCATGAAAAGAATAATGGATTTTGCTTCACTTTATAAGGTGAGAACCGCTCCTCATGGTCCACCAGACATTTCACCAATTGGTCATGCCGCTCATGCACATTTGAATATTTGGGCACCTAATTTTGGGATTCAAGAATTCGTAGGGTTTGGAGGGAAGGTTATGAAAAACGTTTTTAAACATCCATTGACCTATGAAGATGGACATCTCTTCTTAAAAGATACTCCTGGTCTAGGTGTTGATTTTGATGAAAAAGCAGCAGAACAACACCCATACAAAAGATCTTATCTCCCCGTAAGCCGTTTAAAAGATGGAACTTTATGGGATTGGTAAATTTTGAAAAAACTGAACAGCATCAATTTTAATACATCAATTTCAGCTTCAAGTTTTCTTCGACGATTAGCTTTCCGGAGTTAATAATCTCGTTATTATTATGTGTATTATTTTTTGCCCCCCAAAGCAAGGCAACTAGTTTCACCCTATTATTTTTGAAGGTATTGTTTACAATGTTGACATTGATAATACCTCTTGTGTTCAATAAAATACCATTTGATTCTTGTGCACCGCAATTTGAAAAACTACAATTATTAACCAATAAATTTCCTCCAATCGTAGATTCATCATAACCGCCACGATAGTAGTCAATGACATTGCTTTTTATATTTTCAATTTGACAATTATCCACCGTAAGAAACTCCACATTATAATCTCCTTTATCATTCGTTTCTTCTGATAACTCAATTCCGTTTTGGCAGTTTTTCAAACTAGAATCATAAATTAAGATTTCGTCTGCAAAAGATTCTTTATACGCTTTTAAAATATAATCAAAATCACTGATCTCTGAATCAGAGACGGTCAAATTATACAAGCTTGACATATTTTCTTTCAAACTTGCGAAAGCATATTGCTTTTTCTTACCGGTAAGTATTACGTTTCTTAATATCAAATTTCCTTTTGGATGCATTTCGAAAAGAGGCGTTTTTTCTGTACCAGAATAAATTATCTGTGCCTTATTATTTTTGTCTTTTGATTCAATATTTATTTTTTTATCA
Organism: uncultured Saprospiraceae bacterium; assembly: GCA_964467425.1. Taxonomy (GTDB): domain Bacteria; phylum Bacteroidota; class Bacteroidia; order Chitinophagales; family Saprospiraceae; genus JAHDHW01. The sequence continues at coordinate 1,115 of CAYXQH010000243.1, read as the reverse complement.
ATAACTAAAGAACTGGAAACTTGATAGATTCCGCTTGCCAATTCAATGATATCTCCGTTTTTAGCCGCTTTAATTTTTGCAGTGAGATCATTTGCTTCTGCACTAGCCGTTAAGGTTTGTGGCTCGGTTTCTTTCATTTCACTAGAAAACCAATCGGGGCCATACTTTTTATAATCTAAAATATTAGGGTCGCTGTTGGAGGAAGATGGAATCACTGCACCAATGGCATTAGTATCAGTACGATCATTGCCAAATAAATCCTTTTCGATCGATTCAAAATCAAAGCCTTGAAACACTTCCGCATCTTTTAGTCCAGTTGGCAGAAAAATACCTTCTGCTATTTTAGACACCTCAAAAGCATTTTCTCCTAAGCCTTCCAATGCATCAAAAGCCATCCCTTGATTGTTAATCACATTATTTTCAAAGCTGATCCCATCTATTTTATCATGGGCGATAACTGGATTTTTATCTCCATATTCATTATAAATTAAGTTATTAGCCACTACTGTTCTGATGGGTCTTGCTGATCTTATTTCAGAAGCAGGAAGTACTTCTTTTTGACTGACATTCGTTCCAACACCAAAATGCCAGGGCGACTTACAATTAATCCAGCTGTTGTGTGCAACAACCACATCGGTTACTTGATTATATCTGTTTAATGGAGACTTAGGAATGCCGTTCATGACCGCAAGTGGGCTTCTGAATTCTTCTCCTTTTAGATTATAAAAATAATTATTGACCACCCAATGCCCGGTGTTAATCAATCGAACGCCACCTACATTTTCATTCTCATCACCAATAAAATAATTGCCATCAATAATGCAGTAATTACCGTGTCTTGTCACCAAAGAACCTTCGCATTTATAAAAAACATTATTCCGAAATTCATTAAAATTGGTTTTACTGGAAATCACTTCTACTTCTCCATTACATTTTTCAAAAAGATTATTCGAGACATTCGTATAGCTTGGAGACATCGAAGTTCCACTATCGCCTATCTGAATCGTCTCTGCACTAGCACCACCTTTTCTAGGTCTAGGTCCGAAATGATTATGGACAATTTGATGATAGTTATTGATACTCTGATTGCCTTTGATATCTACTCGGACTGTTGG
>CAYXQH010000242.1:0-8306 GCA_964467425.1 uncultured Saprospiraceae bacterium | reverse complement strand
CTTGGCACTTTTTGAGCTTGCTTGGCTGATTTGATCTTTATTTTTTTTGCAGCTAGTTTTTTAGCTTGCGCAACTTTAAGCATTTCATCTGTATAAAACTCTGTAAATGGACATTGATTGGAATAATAAATAACCAGGCCTTTTTCTTTCGTTTTCAAACGCTTGGCAGGATTAAAAAAAACAGGCATCGGTGCTTTATCGTTTAAACGATGCACCATTAATTCAAAGGCAGGCGGGGCTTCATCACATTTTTCAAAACCATTTTTAATATAAAAATTAGGATCTGTCAGCCAGGTCTGTTTACTTGCAACCGCTACTACCCCATTCGTTCCTTTTGCATCTTTCAAACATCTATGCATAAGCTCCTTCGCATATCCTTGCTTTTGATATTTACCAGAAACCCACAAACAATGAATCATCAAATACCCAGGAGCTGAAACGGGTCGCCAGGAATATTCTGCAGGAAGATATTCAATAAACACCTTAGCTCTCGCATCTAATTTGATAAACTTTAATCCTTCCTTGAATCGGCCTTTTAACCATTCTTTCTTTCCTTCAACACCAGCTTTGTTTTTATTATTACTCAAAGCACAGCAAATATGCTCTTGGTCAATATTGTCCTTATTTAAAGAAATAAATTTCATCGTTTTTTTTATTATCGCCCGGTGCAAAGGCAGTAGACCGTCTGAGTATAACGTTTCCCTCAACGTTTAGTCTCGCAATAGCTTGCCTGCCGGCAGGAATGGGGTAATTTCCTGCGCTTTATGTCTTGAATAAAAACTCCTTTTTATGGTGTTTATTTTTTGTTAGGAGCAGAATTCAATAGAAATTCCTTTACATCAGATTTCAAAAGTCTTAAAAACCTCACGACTACTTTAAATATATCTTTAATGACTCCATCTTTATTGTAAGGATTTTTTTCAACACCTAATTTTTCAACTTCTGTATGTGGTTGATAGGTTCCAAACAACCTATCCCAAAAGATAAAAGTACCTCCAAAATTTTTGCCATAGTGTTTTCTTTTAATTGAATGATGTATTCTATGAGCAGAGGGAGATACTAAAATATATTTTCCAATAAATCCCCATTCAGATTTTATAGAAGAGTGAAGAACGAGCTGATGAATTTCTGAGAGAACCTTAATAATAAAATACGCTTCTACAGAACCAAAAATAGCAAATGGTATAACATCAAGCATTCTCTTTAAAGCAGCCTCTAAAAAATGCCCCCTGTGTCTTGTAAGCATACAGAATTCTGTAGCAGAATGATGAAATTCATGCAAAGACCAAAGAGTTTTATACCTATGGAAAATATAATGACTGAAGTAACCTTTTAAATCAGAAAATACAAATAGAACTGTGAATTGTATATAAGGGTTATGGATTGTTGAAATTAGATTAAATGATGTAGCTTCATAAATTAATCTAGCTAAGAGGTGAAATATTCCAAACGAAACAAGAACTGTAAAAAGATTATATATGTTTAACACATCTAATATGTAGAAAAATACATCTGTTCTAATGGATTTTTTATATTGGAATATTTTCTTCAATGAAGATTTTTCCCAACCAACGATGAATGATTCAATTAATAGCATTAAGGGGGCTATTGATAAATAAAAGATTAGATTTTCTAAATTCAAAAAGTCTAAAAGGTCCTGTATCTTATAGTATATTTTATAGATGAATTCCATTTTCTATTTTTAACATTTAGGTTAAGTAGTTTTATTTCGTTTAGAAAGAATGTTATGCAATTCCTATGTGGGACTTCATCAAATTACGTTTTGCATGTTTAAATAATTCGTTTTAACGCTATATTCCATATTTTAGGACAACACAATTTACTTACTTATAGCCAACTCCTAAATATAAATAGTTTGACGGAATTATTAATAAGCTATTTTATAACGTCTCTTATGATCTAAATGTATAGTTTTTTCAATTTATTAAACATACTCCTACAAGGCAATTCTTACTTCTTTAGTAAATAATGCGTAATTTTGTAGAAACCCTAAAACCCGCTCCGATGGGCTTGCCACGACTATCGGAGTCGTCAACCTGCCCGCCCGTTTTGGTACGAACTGGCTCCGCGATCAGGTCTGATGACTCGGACAGTATCAGACTCGTCTGAGCAGGAATTGCTATAAATAAATCTTTTAAGTCTACTCAGATATTTCAACCTAAGTTCCTCCCGATAGCTACGGGATCAATTACATATGAAATTCATTCTGGACGATTTATTATTAAGGCAATTTTGACTAGGTACTTACGCAAGATAAAAAACTAATGTTTGAAATTCATTTCAAGCATAATCATTTTAATTTATAATCTAATGAACAAAATAGCATATATTCTTTTAGGCTTTGCTATACTTCTTTTTTCTTTTTGTAAAAATGATGACAATGAATCATCCAATTATGAAACAGAAGACAATTTGATCAAATTAAGTGATCTGGATAATGACATTAATGAAAGTTCAGGTTTAGTCAAGGTTGATCAGGTATTGTGGACTCATAATGATAGTGATGGAGCGAATAAAATCTATAGCATTATCGAAGATACAGGAGAGATTGATCAAAAGGTCAATATCGATAATGCTACCAATAGTGATTGGGAAGACATCGCCGTGGATGCCTCCCATTTATATATCGGAGATTTTGGAAATAACAGTGGAGAACGTCAAGATTTGACCATCTACAAAATACCTAAGTCCGTCCTACCAGCAGATACTGATGCAGAAAAGATATTTTTTATTTTTTCTGATCAAACCAGTTTCAACAATAGCAATAACATGCATAATTTTGATTGCGAAGCAATGATTGCTACAGCAAATGAACTATTCATTTTTTCAAAAAACCATGTAGACTTACAAACCAAACTATATAGCTTACCAAAAACTCCAGGTGTTTATACTGCAGACCGAGTAGACGCCTTTGATGTTGAAGGCCTGATTACTGGAGCAGCAATGGATGAAGTGACCAATACGCTTTGTCTTTTAGGTTACAACAAAGACGGCTCAGATTTCCTTCCTTTCGTGTGGATCTTTTACGATTATACTGGTACAGATTTTTTTAATGGAACATCAAAACGTATTAATCTACCTATTCAAGCGCAAACTGAAGGTATTTGCTTTAAAGGAAATGGAGAATATATAATTTCCAGTGAAAATGAGGGAAATACCGAAGCAAGCATTTATTTATTTGATGCTGATAAATGGAAATAAGCATTTGTTTAAGTTCTATATTTTATAATCCTTGCGGTATTGACTTAATTCTGACATACTTTCATTTCCTTTTTTCCTATCTTGAAATATAAACAAAGTGCTCAAGCTTTCGTTATTACATTATAATTTTTCTTTTTGAGCAAATCTTATTCTTTATTTCAAACAACAAACCTTTATTAATCCTTGAAATATTTTTTCTATTTTATCCTATTTATTAGCCCATCGGTACTTTCAGCACAGCTTTTCATTAATGAAGTCTGTTCGGATAATGAATCTATAATTGCTGACGAAGAAGGTGATTTTGAAGACTGGTTAGAATTATATAATAGTAGCGCAAATGCTATTAACCTTGATGGGTATTGGTTGAGTGATGATGAAAATGAGCCGGGTAAATGGAGCTTCCCAGCTGTTCAAATCCCTGCCGGGGGTTTTCTATTAATCTTTGCTTCTGAGAAAAATTTCAATGGAACAAATCCTCATACAAATTTTAAAATCTCGAAAGATGGAGAACCCATTCTTTTAAGTAATCCACAAATGGATCTCATTGACTGGGTGGATGTTCCGGCTTTGAATGATAATGAATCTTTTGGACGACAGCCCGATGGTTCAGATGATTTATACTTCTTTCCAAACCCCAGTCCACAGCAATCCAATAATGCCAGCACGGCGTTTAATTTTGCTGAACCTCCAACCATTTCGAATCTTACATTTTTCTATGATCAAACAACTCCAATTGAAATAAGAAGTGATTATTCGAATGCGACTATTTACTATACTATTGACGGAAGTATCCCTGATGAAAATTCAATTCTTTATACTGGTCCTTTTCTTATAGATACCACGACGTCAATTCGGGCAGCTGTTGTTACACCTGACCTATTGCTTTCAAAACCTTTTACCAGAACATTTTTCATTTCGGAGGAGCATGAGCTTCCTGTCATGGCACTTACTACTGCTCCTGAAAACCTATGGGATTGGGAAACAGGAATTTTTGTTGATGGTCCAAATGCTGATTCGCTGTGGCCTTATTTTGGCGCTAACTTTTGGGCTGATCTTGAAATCCCTATGCACATTGAATACTTTAAAAATGAACGCTTAGAAGTTGAATATCCTTTAGCTGCTAAAATTCATGGCGGAAAAGGAGCGCGAACAAAAAAAATGAAAGCACTTCGACTCTTGGCAAAAGGGTCTTTTGGAACGGCTTTAATGGACTACCCTTTTTTCGAAAACAGAACCAATACTAAATTCGAACGCTTAGTCCTTCGAAATGCAAGTGGCGATTTTAATATCTGCCATATGAGAGATGAGTTTATAGCTCGTTATTTTTTAAAAGAAAAATTATTCGCAGATGGCATCTCAGAGCAACCTGTAACCGTTTACATCAATGGAACCTATTGGGGCGTTATGCATATTCGCGAAAAATTTGATCGATTTTATCTTCAGTATAATTATGGAATTGACCCAGACAATGTAGATATTTTAGAAAGGGACACCCTCGTCGTCGATGGCAATTTCGATATTTTTGATACGCATGAAGCTTTCATTTTAGACCATGATCTTTCACAAAATTCTAATTACGAGATCGCAAGCCAATATTTTGACACTAAGAACTTAATGGACTATATAGCTGCTCAGACTTTTGTTAACAATACAGACTGGCCGAGTAATAATTCAAAACATTTTCGAGAACGGACTGATACTGCTAAATGGCGTTACATCATTTATGACATGGATGTCGCGATGTCTTTAGCAGGATTTACTAAAGCTCACATCAATTCTTTTGGTGGTAAAATGACTGAAGATGATGTTCGATTAGTCGTTATTTTTAAATCTTTTTTAGAAAACGAAACGTTCAGACATGGTTTCATTAATCGCTACCTCGACCTCTTAAATACCTCTTTTAGTACAAAAAAATTCAGAAACGAAGTTATACAGAGTCGTGATGAAATTGAATTTGAAATGCAGCGACATCTTCCTCGTTGGGGAAAAACCTATGACAGATGGTATAATACTGAAATACCGAGATTGATTACTTTCACGGAAGAACGACCTGCCTATGCTAGGCAATATGTTAGAGAGTATTTTGAACTTCCAACCGAAGAAAAAATCAGCATTGCTACGTATCCTGAATTTGCCGGAAATATTCAGTTAAACACCATCTCGATATTAAACGAGGAATTACCCTGGGAAGGGATTTATTGTAATCAGGTACCGATCCGATTGACAGTTGTTCCTCAGTTAGGATTCACCTTTAGTCATTGGGAATCCAATTTCTCGGACCTTCCTATTTCCAGTGATCCTTCGATCGAAGTTCAAGTCCAGGAAGGAGAACGATATACTGCAATTTTTGAAGCAGATTTACCAAAAGCAGATTTAAGCCTTTTTCCAAATCCAGTTGAAGATGAGTTAAACCTAAACTTTACTGCACCAAAACCAGGCGATATTGAAATTAAGGTTTTTGATGCGATTGGAAGGCAGCTATTTAACTGGGAAGAAAAAGCAGGAACTGGAGAAAATCATTTTAATCTATCTGTAAATCATCTGGACCATGGAGCATTTATCGTTCATATTGTAGGAAGTGACTACTGTATTAGTAAGAAATTTATCCGGCTGTAATCTTCGTTTATCTTCGTACTCGAATTAGTCCTTCCTGACTAACAGAAGCTACCAATTTTCCATTTTTTGTAAAAATATTTCCTCTAGAAAAACCACGCGAATTAGATGCACTAGGACTGTCTAATGAATAAAGCAACCATTCATCTATTCTAAACGCTTTGTGAAACCACATCGCATGATCCAGACTGGCAAAAAATAATTTTTCGGGTTTTTCCTTTTCTATATGAGGAAGAAACGCCGTTCTTAATAGATTATAATCAGAACCGTAGGCTAAGACCTCCTGATGAGCTCTTTTGTCATCAGGCAAATCACCTATCGCTTTCATCCATATATTTCGATAGGGTTTTTCTTTTTTAAGATTTAAATAATCAACCTTATCTACTGTTCTAAACTCTATAGGTTTTGGCAAAACAGGAAGAACATAAGCTTCAGGATTTTTTGCTTTTATTTGAGCGATATATTCGGTATCAGGCATTACATCTTCCGGAGCAGGTACATCGGGCATTTCAATCTGATGGTTAAATCCTGGTTGGTCTACCTGAAAAGAAGCAGCCATATTAAAGATAGGCCTGCCTTTTTGAATAGCAGTCACTCGCCTTGTCGTAAAACTCCCGCCATCTCTTAATCGTTCTACCTGATAAATGACAGGAAGCGAAACATCTCCAGCTAAAATAAAATAGCCGTGCATCGAATGCGCACATCGCTCAACAGGAACCGTTTGAGAGGCAGCATGTAAAGCTTGCGCAAGAACCTGCCCGCCAAATATACGCCCCCACGGGGATTGATAATTTTGCCCACGAAACAAATTATCATCAATCTGTTCGAGGTTTAATATTTCCAAAAGTTCTTTTGTATTTTTCATAAAACCACCTTATCAACCATCTGAAAGAATCCGTTCCAAGTCAACGTTTTTTTGAATTAATTCAACTGCTCGACGAACTTTCCACGGAGTATGGGTATTAATTTTTACTTCAATTTTACTAATCTTTACTACGGAGCCATACGTATCTAATGGCGTTGTCAAAACCGGAACTAAATTATCATGAAGGTAATCATCCATGAGATCCTTCTTTTCATACCAGGTATCTCTCCTTCCATCTCCGGTTATTAAGACACCAGCAAGTGGACACTCTTCTAATTTTTTTTCTTCTGCAATAGATTTAATTTTTTTAACAGCAGCTTTATATCTTTTCAAGCTCACTACTAATAGAAGGTTTTTATAAGAACTTAATTCATCTTCCGAATCCAAAAGAGAACCCGCAACTATTTCTTCTACATAATTTCGGAGATTCCGAGAACTAAACATAATCTTACCTTCTACGGCTCTGCATATGGTTGCTATAATTGGAAAAGATAAAATTCGATCATATGGCATTACGCCAAGCAAAGGGATTCTCATTTGATCCAACCACTTCTGAACAAAGTGCTCTACTTTATCTCTTTTATCGGGCTTCACCTTATTTACAATAACCCCTATCACCGGAACCTCATATTCTCGAAACAAAGCAAGGTTTAGATTTAATTGATCTATCGTATTTCCAATTCCTCCTTCCACAACGATTACTACGCCTGCCTTTAAAAGTTTGGCAACTCTGGCATTCGATAAATTTACGACACTACCAACACCTGAATGTCCTGTTCCTTCATAAACAACAATATCATGTCGCTTTTCCAATTCCCGTGCTGCATTCAAGATATCTTCATCGTAAGAATACGAACCAGGATCATTCAAAAAACTAGAGGTTGCTCCCTTTCCCAAAATCACAGGGCTATGTACCGTCGGATCTACCTCAAAGGATAATGTTTTACCATACAGAATGGCGTCTTTATCTGCCGTAACTCCATCAACCGTAACGTATTGCTGTCCTACAGGTTTACAAAAACCAACATTTAAGCCCCTGGAATGCAAGGTCGCTACTAATCCTAGTGTTGATGTGGTCTTGCCAACATGTTGTCCTGTAGAAGCCACAAAGATTCTCTTCCTCATTCGTTGCTTTTTAAAATAGTGAAAGATTAGAAGGATAAATATCAGGCACCTTCAAGCTTATCATAAGCTGCATAAAGGTAATAAAAATGAGAAAGGATAAATTATAAATATGAAAGAAAGGAAAAGCTAATATGTGGTTATGTAAATATAACTTACATAACCACATAACTTATATAACTCCTTCTAATTGGACAGATGGCCTCTAATATTCCAATTGATACTTACGGTCGACGGACTTGTAAAATTCCGGTAAGAGGTCCAGGCATTATCAGCTGCAGAGAATATAAAATCTCCATTTGAAACCGCAGGACCAACATCACATCCAATGGTCTGATCTTCGGCATTCAAGACAATACGAACAGCTAACCATAAATCCTCTCCAGTGATTTCAATAGCTGTTGAAGGAGCATGTAAATTCCAGGAGTCCGAATCCATTTCAGCCGTGACACTTTCAGAATAAACCAGATTTCCAGGTTCATCA
>CAYXQH010000241.1:0-8317 GCA_964467425.1 uncultured Saprospiraceae bacterium | reverse complement strand
TTTTTCGAATTTTATGGTTCCATTCGTCAGCTACAATAATATTTCCATCCAAGTCTAGGGTCAGACCATATGGTTTATTAAAACGTGCATTTGATCCTTGACCATCTACGTCACCGGTTACATAAGCTGCCCCAGCCAAGGTAGTTACTTGTCCATTCGAACTAATTTTTCGGATAAGATGGGAGTCATGATCGGCAACATAAAAATTACCATTTCCATCGGATTCAATCCCTACTGGTAGTCCAAAAGTTGAATTGGTTAGCAAGCCATCAGTTGTACCAAAATTTCCAGTACCTGCAAAAGTACTGACCAATCCATCTGGACTAATCTTTCTGATTTTATTATTTCGAGAGTCTGCTACAAAAACATTTTCCTGATGATCAACACATAGGCCCCAGGGTTCATAAAATTTTGCTTCACTCCCCTGTCCATCTTCATCCCCTAATACTCCAGGAGTACCTGCCAATGTGCTAACATGACCAGTAGGACTTATTTTTCGAATAGTATGATTGAATCGATCGCAGATATAAATATTGCCCTGGCGGCTGATTGCGATTCCATGTGGATTATTAAATGTAGCGCCAATACCGATACCATCAGCAGATCCAATAGAATCAACCATTCCGGCGAAAGTATTAACAATTTGGGCAGATAATACAGCAGTGAACTGTATTATAAATACAATAGTAAAAGTAGTTTTCATAATTCGAACAGTCTTAGCTTATCTGTTTGACTTCGAAATAATATGTAACGTATTTATATTTGTTTGAGATAAGTTTATCTCTTGATTTACGACATCAATTGATTCAGATTCAGTAGACGCATTCAGGTTACTAAAACTGCTCAATAGAATTAATACCAATCCTATGATAAAAATTGAATAGTCAGAGAATGGAGATTGAAATGATTTTTCCTCTAATTTTTGTTTGGGTTCATCTTTGATACTCACAGATGTATTTATTTTATGGGCTATAAAATGATTTAAACACAGCTCTTTTCAGCTATAGTAGTTTTTTTCTGGAATCTTTTGAGAGGAATATAAAATTGAGAGGTTTAAGCGGTTTTGTAAAGGAGATCAAATATGGTTCCACTTTTAATTATTCTTTCAAACCACATTAGAGATACATCCAAGCAGAACTAGAATTGTTGAGTTATTAAAAAAAATCCTTATTCGGTTTTTGATTTTCTCAAAGACCGAATAAGGAAAGTATATGAATATTTTAATGAATATCAAATAGGAAAGGAATCCCTATTTTTCATTTAAAGACATTTTTATCTTTTTCTCGAGATCAACGACAGTATCTTTAAAGATCATGTCCGTATCCAACAGATCTTGTACAGCTTTACAAGAATAGATAACAGTACTATGATCACGTCCGCCAAAATTTTCTCCAATAGATTTAAGCGATTTATTGGTCAAATTTTTTGCTAAATACATAGAAAGCTGACGTGCAATAACAATCGAGCGTTTTCTGGTTTGCCCTTTTAGCTTATCAACGGGAACATCAAAATGATCTGCTACCAAATCCTGAATAAATCCAACCGTAATCTCTTTCGACATTTGGCTAACAAAGTTTTTAATCACTTCTTTTGCCAAATCAATATCGATTTCTCGTCTATTCAACATGGATTGAGCAACCAAGGAAATCAAAACTCCCTCCAGCTCTCTGATGTTATTTTTAATATTATAACAAATAAACTCTATTACATCGTAAGGAATATCTAAACCTTCCTGCGACATTTTAGATTCCAGAATAGCCATTCTAGTTTCTAAAGCTGGCGTACTCAAATCTGCCGATAAGCCCCACTTAAATCGCGAAATCAATCGTTCTTCCATGCCATCCAAATCTTTTGGTGGACGATCCGAAGTTAAGATAAGCTGTTTACCGTTTTGATGCAGTTGGTTAAAAATATGGAAAAAGATTTCTTGTGTTTTAACCTTATTTGCTAAAAACTGAATATCATCTACGATTAAAACGTCTACCAATTGATAGAAATTGACAAAATCGTTAACCGCATTATTTTTAATAGAATCAATTATTTGATTGGTAAATTTCTCAGAAGAAACATATAATACCGTTTTATTATTTCCGTTTGCGATTACATCATTACCAATGGCTTGTGCCAGGTGTGTCTTTCCTAATCCAACATCTCCAAAAATCACTAATGGGTTAAAAGCGGTTCCTCCTGGTTTATTTGCTACTGCAAATCCAGCAGAACGTGCTAAACGATTACAATCACCTTCTATAAAATTATCAAAAGTGTAGCTAGGATTTAGCTGAGGATCTATTTTTAGTTTTTTAATTCCAGGTATTACGAAAGGATTCTTAATATTACCTGTATCAATACCACCTGGCATTCCTGCGTCTTTTCGGCTCGTCGTTAATGAAGAAGGCTTTGGACTACTTGCTTTATCTCGTTTAGGTCCCATTAGAATTTGATATTCTAAACGACCTCTATCCCCTAACTCCTGACGGATTGTCATTTTTAATAAAGAAACATAATGTTCTTCTAACCATTCATAGAAAAATTTATTAGGAACTTGAATTGTAAGCGCTTCCTGTTCGAGACGTACTGCTCGAATAGGCTCAAACCATGTCTTAAAGCTTTGATTATTAACATTTCTGCGAATCGTACGCAGACAATTGTCCCACACTGTATCGTAAGTTTTGACCATTCTCTTGATTCAATTTCAGCAACCACTGAGATTTTAAAAAATAATATCCTGTAAATGTGTGTAGAATCCTAAAGTATCAGTAGAAGTAAATGCTGTTTTCTCAACAACTTAGCCCATTATTATCATTCTCGTAAATCCTTAAAACAAATTGATAAGGTATCAATAATGGAGGACCACAAAAATGCAGAAAATAATTCAATTAGAAAAATGATTTTTTAATCTTTTTTAAAAAAATAAGTGCTTAAAAAATGCATTTATTCGGTATCAATTTTTTACGAATAATAAGCAAAAAAATGATGGCATTGATTATCAGTTTGTTAGCTTCATAAAAAAAAATATTCGCAGATATTGAACACTCTTTTCTTAGCGAAAAAGATTAATGTTAAAGTTAAGCTTTTAAAATATTTTTTTCATTCATATACATTTATCAACTCATACTAGTTTTGAATGAGAATATTTTTGCAGCTAATGCATTTACTTTTCACATTTCTTTCAAAATAAAAATCCAATCGTCCAAGCATTACTCCTGCCCATCCGGCCTGATTAATAAGCACTGGCTTTCCAATACTGTTTGGAATTCTATCGGGTTGTTCTAAAAAAGTATGGGTATGACCACCTAATATCAAATCGATATGTTTGCTGTTTTTAGCTAACATAATATCAGAGACCTTTGCTGAATCATATTTGTATCCGAGATGGGATAGACAGATTACCAAATCACATTTTTCCTCGTTTTTAAGAAGGGAAGCATAGAAGTTGGTTTTTTCAATAGGGTCAAGATATTGGGTATCTTTATAAAGTTGCGATGGAACGAGTCCATCAAGCTCAATACCAACGCCCAGCACTCCAATTTTAATATCTGCTTTTTTAAAAATTAAATAAGGTTTAACATTTCCATTCATAATAGTATCCGAAAAATCATAATTGCCATTAACCATTTCGAATGTAGCATGTTTTAATTGCTTATGCAATCCGTCAATTCCCGCATCAAAGTCGTGGTTTCCAATCGTCGCAACATCATACCGCATTTTGGACATCAATTTAAACTCCAACTCTCCACCGAAATAATTAAAATAAGGAGTTCCCTGAAAGATATCACCGCTATCCAAAAGAAGCACATGGTCTTCGTCTTTTCTTATTTTTTTGATCAATGCTGCTCTACGAGCTGCTCCTCCTAAGCCTTGATATCGGCCTCCATCCATCGGAAAAGGCTCTATTCGGCTATGTACATCATTGGTATGCAAGATTGTGAGCTTTAAAATTTCTGGTTCGTTGAATGCCTGAAGCGGAAAAGCACCCGTGCCTAATAAAATTCCAGCGGAGGTAAAATTTCTTAAAAAGGAACGTCTTCGCATTGTCTTATTGTTTTATTAAAATGATCGCAATAAAAGCTTAGTTCTGAATTTCTCGAACTCTAAAATCCATTTCTGCATCCAGGAATTTACCCTGCGCATTTTCTTCTTGCACGAATTCAATGATCGCATCCCGGAAAAGATGATTTAATTCATCTCTTGGTTGGTCTTTAAAAAAGAAACATTTATCACCACCATTTGCAATAAAATCTGAAAGTGCAATTTTATAGGTTTGATCTCTTACAATTGATTTCTCATGAATGAGAATATTTTGTGGTTTCCCATCTTTTATTTCATAGCGTACTTGTTTGCTAATCGGCCAGCCTCCATAATCTGCCATTCGGTCAAATAATTGTTCGACGATATTTCCTTTTACCTTTAAAACGACCAGCATATTATCAAAAGGCATGACTTCAAAAATCTTTCTTCTGGTGACATTTCCTTGTTTTATTTCCGGAATACGAATACCTCCATAATTGACAATTGCAAAATCAATTGGTTTTCCATAATAGTCTTGTGATTTTTTATGAATCAAATCAGCCATCCAGTTGCCAAGCGTAGATTGTGGTTTCGCTTTTACCAAAGTAATCGCGCTTTTCCCAAGTACCTCATTCATCTTTTCATCGATTTGACTTTTATATGGAGCAATCATCTCGAGCACTTCCTCATCAGGTTGGATTTCTGTGGAGGTCTCTACCTTATAGCTTTGAGGTTTTGCATCGGCAAGATGAAGTACTTTATTACAGGAGAAAAAGAACAGGAAAAGGAGGAAGAGGCATTGCTTTTTCATAGGTAGGAATTAAATATGAAAATAAGGGGCTAAAAAAGAAAAACCACTCTACAATCGTCAATCGACATTCCTTGTTCTTAAATCAATTTCGATTTCAGAATAGCGATTAACAAATGTCGAATTTTGAATAGATATTAAACAGAAGTGCCTTACATCAAGAGGCCTGCTTCTTTTTTGATAGCGACTAGTGCTTTGTCGGTAGAAAGTGCTTCTCGAGACTGTAGATATTTGAACATTGTGCCGGCATAATCCTTTCCATCTGCTTGAGGATCGACAGAATTATAGACCAGGTTGACAATATTGAGCGTATCATCTCTGGAAATTTTTACGATTTGCCATAATTGATCAGATACGTATACCTGTTGTGTAATATTATGCTCAAATTCTTGTTGGATGCCCAACATCAAAGCCATTCTAAGATCCGTAGCGGTCATTTCATCCGTTCTTAAACGAAGGATCAGGTTTGGAATGGAAATTCGTTCGCAAAACAGCGATAAACGTTCATAGGCCTGCAAACGCAGCGGAATAGTAGTTTTATTTTGATTCTGTTTAAATTCAACCATTCTTGCTTTCTGCTGCCCATCCAGGTATTGCTTTAATAAGGTGTGCACCGTAAAGTAGACGATTAAGGCAGGTATCGTAATTTTAATTATTTCCAGAATCACAGACAACCAAGTCGGCATATATTGTATTTTGGGTCAAAAATAAGGTTTGATTTAAAAAAAACAAATCTTTTAGCAAAAGAAGCGAATTCCGGGCTTTCTCCCTCTGAACGCCTTTTTATAACGGTAAAATTGCAGTTTAGCTACAACATTATATAAAAATCTTTGTTTTTAATAATAAAAGGAACGGTTACGACTTTACATCTGTTACTTTTTTATGTAATTTTGCTATACAATACTATTAATATGAATATGACAAAAGATAAAGTGGTTGCAGCACCAATTACGCTAACAGCAGGAGCCGTTACCCAGTTGAAACGTATTATGCAAGAGCAAAAGGTACCTGAAGATCATGGTCTTCGTGTTGGTGTCAAAGGAGGAGGCTGTTCAGGTTTTTCTTATTTGTTAGGATTTGATGTCCAAAAAGATAAAGATGATACTTTTGAAATTGAAGGTATGAAGGTCTATATGGAAAAGTCACATGCTATCTATCTTTTGGGAATGGAAATTGACTGGGTGGAAGGATTGAATAATCGTGGATTCTCTTTTAATAATCCAAATGCAACAGATACCTGTGGTTGTGGAACTTCTTTTTCCGCTTAAAAAATAAAGTTTCTTTTTTTATAAAAAATGCTCAGTACCAATTCATGATACTGAGCATTTTTCATTTTCTACTATTTTTTAATTCACCATTCCATTAATTCGGTACTTCCGGATTTTCCATCAATTTAAAAAACTGATCTAATTGCGGTAAGATGACTATTTCTGTTCGTCGATTAGTACTGCGACCTTGTTTGGTGGAATTATCATCACGTGGTGAAAACTCCGAACGTCCTGCTGCGATTAATCGTTCAGGATCAACATAATGATCATTTGCTAAGGAGCGTACAACCGAGGTCGCTCGCTTTACAGAAAGATCCCAATTATCGGAAATACAACTATTGCTCATCGGCTGATTATCCGTATGTCCTTCCACCATTACATCTAAAGTGCTATGGTCGTTTAATACGCTAGCTATTTTTTCAAGCACCCGTTTCGCTGGTGCATTTAATCTGGCACTCCCTGATCGGAAAAGTAATTTATCTGAAATAGATACATGCACTTTTCCTCCGCGAATTTCAACTTGCACATCATCATCATTAACGTCTGTCAGAGATCGTTTCAAGTTCATCACTAAGGCTAGGTTTAACGAATCCTTAGCCTGGATTTTAGAATTTAGATCCTTGATATGACCATATTGTTCTGTCATATTCTCTAATGACTTTTTGATGCTTTCAGCGCCGGTTTTACTAACGATAGAAAGGTCAGACATTACATCAATTTGGCTTTGATTGGCTGATTTGAGGTAGGACACTTGCCCTTCCAATTTAGTCACCTGTTCTGATCTAAAGCTAAGTTCTTTTTGTAAATCCTTGATTTTCTGTTTATTACAAGAAAAAAAAGGCAATAACAAAGCAAATAAAAGAAGAATCTTATTGTTTTCCATGTGAGCTACGTTTTGATATTAGAGTATGAATAAGAAAACTGTTTTACAATAGAAATTAGTATTCGAACGAGTCGAAATTAGGTAAGATTCAAAGATGGTGCTAGATTGGATTCTTTATATTTCTGTTGAAGGTAATCAAATGAAAGAGATTACGTGTATAAGAAATTATTATTTTTTGTCTTTTGTAAAGTTGAGACCAATACCGGTTTTATAACTAATATACAAAGGCATCTCTTCTGGTGTTATATTAAACGTTAAACTATGACTCATATATCCTAAGTTGTAATCCAATCGAAACGCAGCTCCTAGACTTTTCTGTTCGGGTAAAATAAGATGGGGCGTATTATTAGCATAAAACAATATTTCAGATGAGTTAAATTGAGTTAGGCCTCCTCCGATTGCTAAAAAAGAAGATACCTTCCTTTTGAATATCCATCCTACTATAAAACTTGAGGAATTTATACGGCTTAGTATATGATCGTCAGAGATTACTCCGAAATTATTATTTGCAGGGTTTGGAAAATCTAACATAAACAATTTAAAGGATTCTTCATGCCCTCTTCTTCTTGGAGAAAATGAAAAAGATCCACCAAAATATACCTTATTTTTAACATAGAACTTTACGTCAGTGAATAATCCAAAAGCAGCAGCAGCAGCTTTTTCTCCAACAGGAATATTTACCTCTGGTCCAAATTCTACTCGAAAGACCAATCGTCTATTCTCCTCTAATTTATAATTCGATTTCCTTTTAGCCTTTAACTTTAAATGATAGACGATACCTGAATTCCAATAATTAGTCAAGCCTTCGCCTTCATCCTCTCCCCTCTTATTAATAGTATTTAATTGTACAAAGGCTGAGGTTTTATTCCAATTATATAATACCCCAACACATCCACCATACTTCACTACTGGCTCTAAATTAGAATCCTCCAGGTCTATTAAGTCATATTTGGCAACGCTACCCCTTTTATACCTTCCAATACCTAACCTAACAGCTATTTTATCTTCGAAGCCAAATGGGAATAGCTCCAGGATTGCATGAACAGATGAAAGTTTTTTTAAGGAAGCTTCTGTTATATTAAAAGGAGGGCGTGGTTGGTTGGCTCGGTTTCGTGAAGAACTAAATTCATCAATTCCAAAACCAAGGACACCCCTTTGATATTGTAAGCCTAATCCAAAATATTCAAATCTATATTTCGGTTCTACACTTAGTCCAAGTGCGACTGCTTTATCCTGCTCACTAGGAATCCATATTCCACTACCTAGTTCAATAGAAAACCCTTTTCCTAATTGCGCAATAGCAGCCGAACTAAAAATAAATAAGCAGCTTAGAATTATTACTATTCTTTT
>CAYXQH010000240.1:0-8325 GCA_964467425.1 uncultured Saprospiraceae bacterium | reverse complement strand
GGTTGAGGTGTTTCAAGGGCAATAGATTTATTGTTTTTATTTTTAAATAAATAGTGGATTAAACTTCCTTCTTCTTTTTCCGGTGGATCTTTTACAACAGCCAAATACGTTTTCTGAATAGTCCGATCTTTAAACTGCTCGTTTAATTGGGCCAGCGATTTTTTATTTTTCGCTAATAAGACTACACCACTTGCGGGGCGATCTAGTCGATGAATAACATGAAGTTTTGACTTGCAATAAATCTCTGCAATGTCAAGAAGGGATTTGTCGGAAGTTTTATCTGGTTGCACTCCAAGCGTCGATGGTTTGTTAAATGCAATGAGTTGATTGTTTTTGTATAAAACCAAAGACCCAATGTCCATAAATTTATTTTTTGGTATTTTTTAATAGAAAGAAGTAGCGATCCTCGTTTAATCCACTTCTTCATAATCCACATATTCTCCATCATCTGCAGATTGTCGATCATCAATCTTCATATCCTCGTCCTTACCCGAGAGAAGCGATTTTTTCACCACCATGTTATAAAGGATGTATAACAATCCTCCGATTATCAGGATTTTAATCATCTTTCTTTTTTTTGTAAAGGTAATCCTATAAAATTTAATATCCTCATTCTCCCTATTCTGTTTGATCATTCGCAAAAAACCAAACCTAAAACGAATAGGATAACATTAAGTTCATTTTAAAACATTTCATAAGCTAATTTCGTATAGTTCTTCTATAAAAACAGGAAAACAATTAGAAATATTCAACAAAGCATAATTGGCTGTAAATGAATTTAATAGCTATAATTTCAATTTATCCTTAACGGATTTGAACGATTCTAATCAAAAGGTGTATTTCCTAATGTTTTGAAACCTTAAATGAAGATAAATCTTGGCAATATTTTATTACTTTTGTGCTGCTTAAAAGCAGAAAAATCGATCAAAGAACTAGCCAGAATCCATATTTTGGCAAATACTCAATAAAAGACCTCTTTTTTATGAACTACAAAAGACTAAATACTATCGTCGGCTGGCTTGTCTTTGCCGTAGCAATGATTGTCTATTATTTTTCAGCTGAACGAACTGGAAGCCTTTGGGATTGTGGGGAGTTTATTACTGGAGCCTATAAATTACAAGTGGTTCACCCTCCTGGAGCACCGCTTTTCATCCTTATTGGTAGAATGTTTGTTTCTGTCGCGGAACTATTTTCAGATACAGAGGCACATCCAGAGAATATAGCCTTTGCTGTCAATATCATGTCAAGTATCTGCACCGCTTTTGCAGCTATGTTTACTTGTTGGGCCGCAACGATTTTAGGTAAAATTGCTTTAGTTGGAAGAGAAGAGGAACCTAGCCAATCAGAAAGTATAGCAATTCTAGGAACGGGTTTAGTTGCAGGACTGACCGCTGCCTTTTGTACGTCCATATGGTTTTCCGCAGTGGAAGGAGAGGTATATGCAATGTCTACTTTCTTTACCTGCCTAACTTTTTGGGCAATGATGAAATGGTATAGCCTTCCGGACGAACCAGATTCAGATCGATGGATTATTTTCGCAGTCTTTGCTTCAGGTTTATCAATCGGGGTTCACCTTTTGAGTTTATTGACATTTCCAGCGCTGGCAATGTTTTATTATTTTAAAAAGAAACCAAGTCTAAAATCAACAGTTTTGGCTACCGGAATGGTCATAGGAGCAATTGGTGTAGCAGCAGGTATTCCCGCGTTGAGCTTACTGACATTTCCACCAATAATAATCTATGGATATTATAGTAAAAAAGGCGCTACAGATTCTGCATTCTTAATTGCAATAGGTGGCATTATCGCTTCCTATGCGTTATACTACGCTTTTGGAGTTTTTGGAATATTACTCGGTTCTATTCTAAGGTTCCTGTTAATATTGTTTTTGTTGATTGCAGCAATATTTATGGCATTTAATTTAGGTCCAAAAGATTCATCTAAATCCGTAAAGAGCGTCTCTATAATCGGCACCATCCTTTCAGCCATTATAGGTGTTGGCTTTATTGTTTTAATTCAAGAGTTAATCATCACCGGAATTCCTGAATTATGGCGAGCGTTAGAATTAATTATGGTGAATGGTGTGGGCGGAGGTTTCCATTCTGGAATATATCCTTTGATTTTGATTATTGGATTATTATTAGCTGGAGGTTTTTTCTTTGCTCATATAATGAAAAGCGCGATGCTCCAAAAAATCATGGTCAGCGCTTTGCTTTTAGTAGCTGCTTATTCTACTATTGGTATTGTGGTGATTCGCGCAAACTCTAATACGCCGATCAATATGAACGCACCTAGTGATCCTATGCGATTACTTCCATATATCAATCGGGAACAATATGGTGAACGTCCTCTAATTTATGGACCACACTATATGACCTCTGTTACTAAAGTAAATTCAGAAGAACGCTACGGACAGGTGATCAACGCTGAAGGAAAAGAAGTTTATGATATCGTTGATGAGAAAAATTCTTACGAGTTTGATAAAAAAACCAATATGGTTTTCCCAAGAATGGGGCATAATGATGAGGCCAGAAAACAGCTTTACGAAAAATGGATGGGCAAGAAGGGCCCTCCCAATCAAGCCGATAATATCGGATTCTTTTTTAGATATCAGATAAAGTGGATGTACTGGAGATATTTCATGTGGAACTTCTCTGGTCGGCAAAATGGAGAACAAGGTTATTTTGACCTAGATCCGAAAAGCGGTAACTGGATGACGGGTTTTGATGCTATTGACAGTAAAAGGCTCTATAACCAAAGTGAGTTACCAGATTCGATTAAAGAACATGAGGCACGAAATAAGTATTACATGCTTCCTTTCCTCTTTGGACTCATTGGTCTTTTATTCCATATTTTTAATAGGCCCAAGGATATGATTGGCTTATTAGCCTTGTTTATCATTACGGGAATCGGAATTATTGTTTATTCCAACCAGCCTCCTAGTGAGCCCCGTGAGCGGGATTATGTTCTTGTCGGCTCATTTATCATTTATTCGATATGGGTCGGTATGGGTGTCTTAGGAATATTTAAATTTGGTAGAAAATATGCCGGCAATTTTGCTGCACCACTTGCTGTCGGTATTGTTTTGATTGCACCATTTTTAATGGGTACGCAAAACTTTGATGATCATTCTAGAAAAGATCATTCTGGCTCAAGAGATTATGCCAGCAACTTCCTAAATTCCTGCGCACCGAACGCTATCGTTTTCACTTATGGTGACAATGACACCTATCCTCTTTGGTATGCCCAGGAAACAGAAGGTATACGACGAGATGTCCGAGTAGTTAATTTAAGTTTGATCGCCGTGGATTGGTATATTGATCAGCTTCGCAGAAAAGTAAATGATTCAGAAGCTATAAAAATGACGATCTCTTCGGAGGCTTATCGAGGTAGTAATCGAATACAAATCCCAATCAATCCTCGACAAAACAAGAATCCATTTAATTTAGCTTCTGCCATCAAGTTTATTGGAGAAGAACACCCTCTTCCTCTGCAAAGTGGAAAAACGCTTAATAGCTTTTTACCAGCCAATAAATTATTTTTACCTGTAAACAAACAGCAAGCAATGAAAAGCGGGGCAGTGAGTGTAAGAGACACTAGTGTTTTAGTAGATCGTGTTGACTTCACTATTCCTGCCAGTAAAGGACAATGGTTACTAAAAGGAGATGTTGCTGTTTTAGATATTATTGCTTCCAATGCTTTTACCAGACCAATTTATTTTGCGGTTACCTGTCGACCGGAATCAATGCTAGGTCTTCAAAACTATATGCAATTAGAGGGCTTAACTTTACGTTTTGTTCCAGTTAAAAATAGCCAGGATGGACAATTTGGAATGGTTGGATATGGTCGTGTAAATACTGACGCTGTTCATGAAAACATCATGACCAAATTTAAGTGGGGAGGATTCGACAAGCATGACACATTTATAGATAGAAGTTTCGGACCAAGTATCCAATCTATAAGAGCCGTTATCATGCGGACGTCACAGGAGTTAGTAAAGTCTGGAGAAAATAAAAAAGCCATTGAATTAATAGATAAATTCTTTGAAGCTTTTCCATCCTACAATTTCCCTTATGATCGAAATGTTTTGTTTTTTGCCCGAACGTATTTAGCTGCCGGAGCAAATGATAAAGCTAAAGAAGTCATAAACAAGGTAGCAGAAGAAACCGATCAACAGCTATACTTTTTAGCTTCTTTGGATGAAGACGATTTGATTTATGGATTTTTTGACGAAGCTCGGAGTTTCCTGAGTGCTAAAAATGAAATGGTTCGGATCGCAGCACAAATGAATGACAAAGCCTTAGAAGAGGAATTAAAGACTCGGTTTGCACCGCATAATCCTTTAGAACAACAAGTGCAGGCAATACTTCAGGAAATGCAACAACCCGCTCCTAGCGGTCCTTTCCGTGATTAATAAATAGTCTTTTATCTTTCTTATACTAGTATAAAAACCTTTCGGGAAGCATATTTCCGAAAGGTTTTCTTAATTTTGGTGAAACTTTAATCGTATAACAATGTCAAAAAAGAAAATAGCTATAGGCGCCGATCACGCAGGATTTGAATACAAACAGTTAGTCGTAGATTGGTTAAAAGAAAACAACTATGAAGTCCTCGATAAAGGGACCAACTCTAGTGATTCTGTCGATTATCCTGACTTTATCCACCCTGTTGCAA
This sequence comes from uncultured Saprospiraceae bacterium, assembly GCA_964467425.1. Lineage (GTDB taxonomy): Bacteria > Bacteroidota > Bacteroidia > Chitinophagales > Saprospiraceae > JAHDHW01. The sequence goes on along the minus strand of CAYXQH010000240.1, from coordinate 3,654 downwards.
GTAGTATTGAAAACGGAGAAGCAATCCTGGGCATCACTATTTGCGGAAGTGGTAATGGTGTAGCAATGACTGCCAACAAACACAGTGGCATTCGAGCAGCTATTGCCTGGAACGAAGAATTATCAGCTCTGGCAAGACAGCATAATGATGCTAACATCATTGCGATTCCTGCACGTTTCATTTCTACAGACTTAGCGCTTTCTATTATTAAAACTTTTTTGACGACTGATTTTGAAGGGGGACGACATGAACGGCGTGTTCGTAAAATCGCTTTTTGTTAAGCCCTATTCTATCAACTATTAAATAAATTTCCATGTATAAATCTATCATCAAAATATTGCCCCTTCTTTTTATAGCTTCCTATTCTTTTGGACAAGAAGCCATTGAAACTTCGTCTGCCACTCAGACTATAACGATTTCAAAAAACACAAGTAATACAAATAGCGTGGACCCTGCTCCTTTAGCTAATGTTATTTCGGCCGAAGGCTTGAGAAAACATTTAACGGTTCTTGCTTCGGATGAGTATGAAGGCAGAGAAACTGGTAAGCCAGGAAATGAAAAAGCTGCCAATTATATAGCAGAGCAATTCAAACTTTTTGGCCTCCCTGCTTTTAATAATGGATCTTATTTTCAAGACGTTATTTTAAACTGGACGAAATGGAAAGATGCCGACCTCTATGTGAATAAAAAACGCCATAGACACTTATACGACTTTGTATCCTTTCCAGACAAAAACGAAAATCTTGAAAATTTCACTACAGATGAGGTCGTTTTCCTAGGATATGGAATCGACGATCCTAAATATAGTGACTATAAAAAAGCAGATGTAAAAGGAAAGGTGATTATGATTTATAAAGGAGAACCGCTTAACAGAAAAGGTAAATCTTACATTACTGGTTCTAAGACTTTGTCTGACTGGACTGAAAACCCTGATAAAAAATTAGAAGTTGCCAAGACTAAAGGTGTTAAAGCAGTCCTTATTATCGAAGATGATATGCAAAAAGTATTGAGCGAAAACCGTACAAAATTAATTAGCGCTATGCTAACACTGGGAGAAAAGGAAAGCACAGACATTAAAACAGCAAATTGCCTTTTGATTAAGACGACTGCTGCTAAAGATATTATGGGGAAGCGATACAAGAAGGTTATCAAGGCTAGAAAAAAAATAAAAAAAAGAGGCAAATCTAAATCTGTTTCTTTACCGACTTCCTTAACAATAAACCAGAAGAAAAGTCAAAAATCGCTCCGTGGTGTAAACGTAATGGGCTACATCGAAGGAAGCGACCCCAAGCTCAAAGATGAGGTGGTTGTCGTAAGTGCACATTATGATCATTTAGGTAAAAGAGGCGAAAGTATTTATAATGGTGCAGATGATAATGGAAGCGGCACAACTACTGTAATGGAAGTTGCCAGAGCGATGAATGAGGCTAAGAAACAAGGCAATGGCCCAAGGCGAAGTGTGCTCACTTTATTAGTTACAGGTGAAGAAAAAGGCTTACTTGGTTCTAAGTATTATTCAGAGCTTCCGATTTTTCCGCTCGAAAATACAGTGGCTGATGTTAATGTGGATATGGTTGGAAGAGTTGATAAAAAATATGCTGATAATCCGAATTACATTTATGTTATTGGCTCTGACAGACTTAGTACAGAGCTACATGAGATCAACGAATCTGTCAATAAAAAATACACTAATCTTGTATTAGATTACACCTATAATGATGATAACGATCCTAATAGATACTATTACCGATCTGACCATTATAATTTTGCTGTAAAAGGTATTCCTTCTATTTTTTATTTTAACGGGACACATGCAGACTATCACCGTACATCTGATACAATCGACAAAATTAATTTTGAAAAAATGGAAAAAATTGCGCGGCTTGTTTTTCACACTACTTGGGAATTAGCTAATCGCGACAAACGAATCGAAGTTAATGTAACCGGAAGAAACTAAAGAATTTAAGCAAATCAAAAAAGGGATGACCAGCTGAGCTGATCATCCCTTTTTTAATAAAACAAAGTGAGTATAGGACCAATGTTACCCCCCAATAAATTGGTCCCACTCACCCGCTTATGACCACTTAAGGCCAAAAGATCTTTGCATTATAATCCCGTTCAATTCACTATTTGCATAGAGGGGAATCACAAGGGGGGGTATAGCAAAAATCAAGCTCTTTCTATTTCAATATTTTTTTTTAATCAAGTGAGTATATGAGACCAACTTTACCCCCCAATAAATTGGTCTCACTCACTCTTATTAAGGCTTCTTACAGCCTTAAGATCTTTGCATTTTATCCCGTTCAATTCACTATTTGCATAGAGGGGAATCACAAGGAGGGGTATAGCAAAAATCAAGCTCTTATTATTTCAATTATTTTTTTCAAAAAAGTGAGTATATGAGACCAACTTTACCCCCCAATAAACTGGTCTCACTCACTCTTATTAAGGCTTCTTACAGCCTTAAGATCTTTGCATTTTATCCCGTTCAATTCACTATTTGCATAGAGGGGAATCACAAGGAGGGGTATAGCAAAAATCAAGCTCTTATTATTTCAATTATTTTTTTCAAAAAAGTGAGTATATGAGACCAACTTTACCCCCCAATAAACTGGTCTCACTCACTCTTATAAGATCACTATAGATCCTATTTCTTCATTAAAAAACCCGAAGGTTATTTAATCTTATATCTTGTTTTTTTAAACCTTAAAGGGGGAGAGGTTTTAATTAGAAGGATAAAAGATTTTAGTTTTCTCATGTGTCTAATTTCCTTCTTTATTCATTTCATATACGACTTGTAAATAGCCAATAACTATGCCATTACAAAAAACTTAAATGTGTTTTTGGTGTAGTCTTTTCATCTACTAAAAAATACTCTTCAGCATTCTTGACATTCAATAAATTATTGTAGGCATCTTTATACAAAGTATAGTCACTATACTCTTTATATAATCGAGTCTCACCATTCTCATAATTCACTAAAACCTTAAACCACAACTCATTTTCCTTATAGTAAAATTTAGTGATTAGATTTTTGATCTTTGAACTTTGTATTAGGCTCATTTTATAATTGATATTTTCAATAAAAAAGACATCTTAGCAAATACAAATAGCAAGCCATAAAGAATTTTATCTATTTGTTTTTTATCCACAAAAACCTCCTTTTGACTGCCTTTTATTGGAATATCGCCTTTCTAATCCTGCCAAAATGGCGTAAATAAGGCCGTGGCATATCGTTTGACCTTATCTAATTCTGAAAAAACGATCTTATTCTTTTTAATAAAACTAAAAAAACATGCAAAAAGGGCAGATATCTGTACAAACCGAGAACATATTTCCAATTATCAAACAATTTTTATATTCTGATCAGGAAATATTTTTGCGGGAGCTAGTATCCAATGCCGTAGATGCTACGACCAAATTAAAAGCATTATCCTCTAAAGGCCTTTTCAAAGGAGAATTAGGAGACCTCACCATTGAGATCATTCTGGATAAAGAAAATAAAACCCTCACCATTCGAGACAAAGGGATCGGAATGACTAGCGCTGAAGTTGAAAAATACCTCAACCAGGTTGCGTTTTCCAGTGCACAGGAGTTTCTTGAAAAATACAAAAGCGAAGCCATTATTGGACATTTCGGATTAGGATTCTATTC
>CAYXQH010000239.1:0-8347 GCA_964467425.1 uncultured Saprospiraceae bacterium | reverse complement strand
AGAGCATCAATATCAAATCTTTATGAAATTAAGTATCCATATTTTTTAAAATTCTCGGAAATCTATCAACGATTTCTTGACGAATTATTAGATACCAATTCAAAGCATTTTAATGAAGTGAATTATATGAGGCCAATCATGAAACCGAGAGATCCTGAAAATCTAAAAAAAGATGATGAATACTCCTATCATTTAAATACGCTAAAAAACTTTAGTCATCTGCTGATTTACCAAGGAATCGTTTTAAAGAAAGAAATGGAAAAAACGTATTCATCTATAGAATGAAGCATGAAATATCTAGATAGGTTCTAGCAAGATAGCAAGATAGCAAGATAGCAAGATAGCAAGATAGCAAGATAGCAAGTGAACAAGTTAGAATCTGCTCACTTGCTATCTTGAATTTATTGTGTTTTTTCTATAAAGTTAATCAAGTCGGGGTAGGCTGCAGAGTAAATTTTTGAATCGTCTCTATTCACCCGAACACCATTCACGTAAGGGACTACAAATGCATCGGTTACTCCTTGTCGAATAAGACTTACCCTCATCTGATTGGCAGAAGAAAAGGTTTGATATAAGCCAACAGTATATTTGTAATATTTACTTGCTCCGTCTGATTCAACCATTCCATCAGGGCTTTGCGTTAAAATATTTCCATTATACATCTGTTTTATTGCGGCAATTTGCACTTTATAGGAAAGACCTTGAATGGCCGTTTTAAAAGCATCTCCTTTTTCATTCTTAATTCGGTTATTGACGATAGGTTCTTTAATGTTAACCCGAATAGGAAGACCAATGGTATTAAGAATATCAATGTCGATTCTTCGATTCAGTTTAAGAGCTTGTTGATTAAAACCACTTTCGGATTCCATTTTAGCAATTGGAAAGTTAGCGCCACATCCTTTGACAATTATTCGTTTTGGTGGTACACCATTATCGATCAAATAATTTGCAGCATCCTCCGCTTTTTTAATCGAAAAATACATGTCAAAATTTGGTGGAGAACCTCCTTCGGTATTGCTGGTTAGGACTAATCGGAGTTGAGGATATTGGATTAAAAGCCGTGCTACTTTATTAAGCGTGTTGACATTTTTATAATTTAAAACTTCCCCTTCTTTGTCATAAAATATTGAACTGAACTCGTAGCTAGTTATTTCCTCTTCAGAAAACTGAGGTGCCGAAATAGTGGATAGCGTTCCTTCACCACTATTTGGTGTTTGCATAGCAACGGATACACCACTTTGTTTTTGAACTTTATAAGCTCTGACTTCTGAAAAAATTACGGGAGTCAAAGCAGCTAATTGTTCTCTGTTTTGCTTTCTGTAATAAGCCACATAGATATCTCGTAAACCTTCACTATCTATTCGTGAAGAAGAAAAATAGCCTTTGTATCCATCTCGGGACAGTTTGAAATAAGCATCATCGCCAGCTGAATTAATTGGGATACCCATGTTCTCTGGAGTAGACCATCGTTCAGAAACATCATCGAAAGCAGCTTTGAAAATATCTAAGCCACCCATGCTCGCTGTATTATTAGAACTGAAATAAAGCGTTCTTCCATTTTTTCCTAAAAAAGGAGTGGTTTCATCGTATTCGGAATTGATTACGGGACCAAGGTTTTTCGCTTTTCCCCAAGAACCATTAGTATGCGTTGCAATATATAAATCCGAACCACCATATCCGCCTTCTCGACTGCTAGAAAAAATTAAAATAGTATCATTGAAAAATTGTGGAGTTCCATCTCCATTTTCTGTGATCATCGGACTGGTAAACCGATCTGGCATGAGTTGTTTTTCTCCGTTGGCTTTGAAGGTATCCACGAGGATTTCTCCACTAAAAAGACTTGGTCCTCTAAAATAATAAACGATAGATCCGCCCTGATCAAAACCAAGTGCGACATCATTTCTAGAACTGTTCAAGGTAGGATTCATTGCTGAGGTAGCAGTCCATTCTCCATTGACTACCTGAGTAGAAAACATATCTGTATTGTAACTACCCAATTTTTGATCTTTAAATCCTTCGTTATTTCTTAAACCACCTTGAGTACCATATCGGGCGGAACTGAAATAAATTCTATCATCAAAATTAGGGCTAAGCATTGGTGCAAAGTCATCGCCTTTTGAATTAACATTGTCTCCAAGATTTTCGACAATTGCTAACTGTTCCTTCGCTACGATTTTCATTCCTGAAGCACAGCGTCGAATTTCATCTTTTACCCAGTTTCTATTTTCATGAGATCTTTTTATGTTCTTCAAATAGAGTTTATAAAATTTCACAGCTTCTTTAAAATTAAGCTCTGAATGATAGGTTCTAGCTAGATAGAAGAAAGCATTCTCATCTGGGGATTTATCATTTTCCAGAATAAAATGAAGGTATTTTTTAGCCTGTTCTGTTTTATTTAAAAAAAAGTTACAAGCGCCAATCTTAAGCCTGGTGTCCATATCCTTAGGCTTAGAATATTGAATGGTTTGATATTTGGAAAGCGCTTTTTGAAATTTTTTATGGTAGAAAAATTCATCAGCCTCCGTTTTCAATTTTTTTAAAGGCTGTGCAATGGACGAAGTACCACAAAGCCCAATAATGAAGAGTACGCAGATAAAACATCTCAAGAACATAATCTGACATTTAGTTCCTGCAAAGTGACAACACTTTGCTTTTAATAAAAATAGTACATGCATAAAACGAATTCCAGATGCATTTTGTACTAAAAAGTGCTAACAGATGTTTCTCAAATGGTTTGTTTGTGGTCAAAAGCTTCCAGATAATCTCCAACTTTCCGAAGGAATGATCCTCCTAAAAATCCATCGACGACTCTGTGGTCGTAAGATAAAGATAAAAACATCATCTGGCGTACAGCTATTAAATCGCCGTATTCTGTTTCTACAACAGCTGGTTTTTTGCGAATAGCACCAACTGCCATAATTGCTGCCTGAGGTTGATTTATGATTGGAGTTCCCATCACATTGCCAAATGTACCGACATTTGTTAGGGTAAAAGTCCCATCTTGAATATCCTCTGGCTTTAATTTATTTTCTCTGGCTCTTTTAGCCAGGTCATTAACAGATTTTGCTAGACCAACCAAATTTAATTGATCTGCCCCCTTTATAACGGGAACAATAAGATTTCCTGATGGCAAAGCTGTCGCCATACCAATATTTATGTCTTTTTTAACAATTATATTGGATCCATCGACAGAAACATTCACCATTGGGAAGTCCCGAAGAGCTTTTGCGACTGCTTCGCAAAATATTGGCGTAAAGGTGATCTTTTCACCGTGAGTAGCCTGGAATTCTCCTTTAATCCTATTACGCCAGTTAACGAGGTTGGTTACATCGACTTCTACAAAAGAAGTAACGTGTGGCGAAGTGTGCTTCGACATCACCATATGATCAGCAATCAGCTTTCTCATACGATCCATTTCGACGATCTCAACGTTTCCACTTATGCTAACGGATTGAGTTTTTTGAGCAGATGGAGCATTTTGGGCAGGTGCAGTGATGACCTGACTTCCGGAGGTGCGATTCGATATATAAGCTAAAATATCTTTCTTTGTAACACGACCATTTTTGCCTGTTCCGCCAATAGTTTCCAATTCTGTAGACGAGATATTCTCTTGTTTTGCAATATTTTTTACCAAAGGAGAATAAAAGCGAGTACCATTTGTTGAAGCAGTGCTAACTACTGGTGCGTCCATAACTGCAGTTGCCATCGCTTTTTTAGGAGCAGCGCTACTAGCCGTTACCTTTTCTACTGGACTTCCATTACTAACAGGTGTTTTTTCAATAGATGGGCTTGGTTTGGCTTCTACTGTTTCTCCTTCCGTAGCGATGACAGCAATCGTTTTTCCAATTTCTACCACATCATTTTCCTGAAAATTAATTTGAGCTATAGTACCAGCAACAGGAGAGGGTACTTCACTATCTACCTTATCTGTAGCAATTTCCAGAATAGTTTCATCAACTTCAACGGTATCACCAACTTGCTTGACCCATTTAAGGATGGTCGCTTCGATGATACTCTCCCCCATTTTAGGCATTATTAGATCTACTTGAGCCATCTATTTTTTTTTATAAAAGGTTAATTATTTGGTATAGAGCTATCAAAACGTCTCTATTTCGAATAAAATTTGGTTATGAACACAAAATTACGGGATTTTTAAGAATTTAATGGTATAAAAAGGGACGGAAACCAAATAAGTTTATGATTGACTTTTTTAAAATTCTAATAATAATTTCCGCATCATGTTTAAGGCAACAATAGCTGTGTATTGGATATTTTTTATACGGTCTTTGCCTAATTGAAGTTTTACTGTTTTCATATTATTTTTATCGCCTATGGCTAGCCAAACAGTACCTACAGGTTTATCTGGCGTTCCGCCGCCTGGACCAGCTATACCTGAAACGGCAATTGCTATATCTGTTTGCATCAATTCCAAAGAACCTTTTGCCATTTCGATGACCGTTTCTTTGCTCACAGCACCAAGTGTATCGAGGGTGTTTTTATTGACCTGAAGTATTTTTTCTTTTAAATCATAAGAATAGGTAACGTTGCTTCCCATGAAATAAGCGGAAGCTCCTGGAACGCTGGTCAGTAGATGAGCTATATATCCTCCCGTACAACTTTCAGCTGTGCTGATCGTTTTTCCTTTTTCTTTGAAAAGACGTCCAACTGCTTGTTGAATGGTGTCTGTTTCGTATCCAAAAATGAGTTCTGGAATAAGGGCATTTAATTCTTCGATCTTCTTGTCTAATGTCTTATTTAATTCGGCTTCATCATCACCTGTTGCAGAAAGGCGTAAACGAACCATTCCAAGATTAGGAAGATAAGCGAGTTTAATATGATCAGGGAGACTGCTTTCAAAAGCTTCAATTTTGTCGGCAATGCGTGATTCTCCTTCACCGATAGTTAGTACGGTTCGATGAGCAATGGGTTTAGTTGTAAAATGTTTTTGTAATCGAGGCAAGACCTCGTCAGCCATAATGCTTTTCATTTCGTATGGAACACCAGGCATAGAAATTAATACTTTTCCTTCTTCTTCAAACCACATTCCCGGAGCAGATCCCATTTTATTGTGCAGCAAGGTTGCATTAGTCGGCATGTCGCATTGTTCGCGATGAGCTGAAGTTGGTTTTCGATTGAGGCGTTCAAAGAATTTTAAAATTCTATTATAAGTAGGCTCATGAAATTCCATCCCGACACCATAATAATCTGCAATTGCTTTTTTCGTTATATCGTCTTTTGTCGGACCAAGCCCGCCAGTCATTAATATTAAGTCTGACTGTTCTAAAGCACTTTTGATCGTACTGATAATTGCTTCGCTTGTATCGCTAATCGAAATGATTTTCGAAACTTTTATACCCGCTAAATTGAGCTCTTGACCCATCCATGCAGAATTCGTGTCAACTACCTGGCCTATGAGAATTTCATCTCCTATTGTAATCAATGTTGCATCCATATAAATGTCCTCTTGTTTTTTCTTATTTTTAATTAACACTTAAACGTTGCGAAAGGTAAGAAGTTTTAGAAAATAAAATTCACCTCTTTCATATCAAAAAGTTCTTCACCTTTTTGATGATGGATCTTAAGTTTGCCTGCATCTGAAACGCCAACTATTTTGCCACTAAAGATCTCTCCATCAGGATACTGATACAAAGCCGTCTCTTGAAAACGGAAAAGATGATGGAGGTAATCCTTTTGGATTAAAGCGTGATTTCCTGCACGAAGCTGTATGTATCGAGTTTCAATTTTTTCGCAGAGCTCTGCCAGCATTTTTTCTAAATCAAATTGGTTTCCTGTTTTAATTGCTAATGAAGTAGGGTTTGGAAGGTTTTCCTCAAAGGTACTTTGGTTGATATTGATTCCAATACCTACAATTGAAGAATGGATATTAGCACCGGATAAGTTATTTTGAATAAGGATACCGCATATTTTTTCATCACCGACATAAATATCATTAGGCCATTTGACTTTAACTTGGGAGGTGTATTCGTTTAAAAAATCGGAAACACCCAACGAAATAGTTTGACTCAGTTTAAATTGTTGATTAGCTGGTAGAAATTTAGGGTGGAAAATAATGCTGAACGTAAGATTTTTGCCTGCTTCACTTTGCCAGCTGCTGCCATTTTGTCCCTTGCCTGCCGTTTGAAACCAAGCCGATATGACAGTTCCATCGCTTGGATTACTTTTTGATGAAAGATTTATAGCATATTTATTGGTAGAATCAGTTTTATTCAACTCTATTAAAACTTTTCCGACAAAAAGCGTGTTATTGAAATTACTCAAAAGCCTTTAAATTTTAGTAGCTTTACGTAATATAAAGGATGTATAAAACGAAAGCCAAGTTTTCTCAATTAATAATTTTTAACAAAAATATCAAAAGTACATTTGAATTTACAAAATCTTGCTCAACATAGAGATTTCTCGATAGAAGATCTGAACGCAATAATCATAGATAGTATCCAGGACATTAAAGGAAAAAACTTGGTAAAACTTGACTTACGTCATCTCGATGACGCTCCAGCCAGTTTTTTTATTATTTGCGAAGGAGATTCAACTACTCAGGTAAAAGCAATTTCTGAAAACATATATAAGCGGTTGAAAACCGAAGCAGGGGAGTTTCCTAGTCATTATGAAGGACAACAAAATTCCATGTGGATATGTATGGACTATTTTGAGATCGTGGTACATGTTTTTTATAAAGATACCAGATCGTATTATGAGTTAGAAGACTTATGGAGCGATGCAATTTTTACAGAATATCAAAATTTGTAGTTTTTTTCAAAAAAAACAATCAAATCTAGCATAGAATACAAACGATTCGCATTTTCATGCGTTTACCCTATGTATTCAGATATACACTCATTTTATAAATTGAATAAATGGAAAATAAAAATAATAAACAGCCTAACACTCCAAATAAGTTTAGCTCTTATTGGATATATGGTTTGCTAGCTGTTTTTTTATTAGCACTAAACTTTTATGGTTTAGCAGGTGCAACGAATGAATCTTTAGAATGGAGTTCTTTTGCACAGATGCTTAGAGATGGAAACATAAAAAAGTTGGAACTAATAAACAGACAGGAAGCACATGTCTATCTAACCACACAAGGGTTGGATAAGTATAAAGATTTAAATCCGGTCGTAAGTAAATTTGGCCCCCGGCCTAATTTTACCTTCGAAATAGCTGATGTAACAAAGTTTGTAGAGGATGTTGAAAAAATTCAATTGGATGCGGAAGTTGCGGAAGAGGATTTTGTTTATGTAAAAGCTGAAACGCATCAAAACTGGCTAGCCCCAATTTTAAGCTGGGTTTTACCAATAGCAATAATTGTAGCTATTTGGATTTTTATTATGCGTCGGGTAAGTGGAGGAGCAGGTGGTCCAGGAGCGCAGATTTTTAATATTGGAAAATCAAAAGCTACGCTTTTTGATAATACTAATTCAAAAGTAAATGTAACTTTTAAGGATGTTGCAGGTTTAGATGAGGCGAAAGAAGAAGTCATGGAAGTCGTTGACTTTCTAAAGCATCCCAAAAAATATACAGCCTTAGGAGGTAAAATTCCGAAAGGGGTGTTATTGGTAGGCCCTCCGGGTACTGGAAAGACCTTGTTAGCTAAAGCTGTAGCTGGTGAAGCAGGTGTACCTTTCTTTTCTATCTCTGGTTCTGATTTCGTTGAAATGTTTGTTGGTGTAGGAGCATCAAGAGTGCGAGATTTATTTAAACAAGCAAGAGAAAAAGCACCATGTATTGTTTTTATTGATGAGATTGATGCCATTGGTCGTGCAAGAGGAAGAGGTTCTATGCAAGGTGGAAATGACGAGCGAGAGAATACGCTGAATCAATTATTGGTAGAAATGGATGGTTTTAGCACAGATAAAGGAGTCATCCTAATGGCGGCGACCAACCGTCCGGATGTATTGGATAATGCTTTATTGAGACCAGGACGTTTTGATCGACAGATTGGTATTGATCGACCAGATCTTAAAGGAAGAGAAGCTATTTTCAAAGTGCATTTGAAGAACATTAAAAATAGTGAAGAAGTATTACCAGCTACGTTAGCAGAGATGACACCAGGTTTTGCAGGTGCTGAAATCGCAAATATTTGTAATGAAGCGGCTTTGATTGCTGCTAGAAGAAATAAGAAAGAAATCACGATGGATGATTTCAATTATGCTTTGGATCGTGTTATTGGTGGTTTGGAAAAGAAAAACAAAATCATTGCACCACATGAGAAGAAGATTATCGCTTTTCATGAAGCAGGTCATGCTATTTGTGGATGGTTTTTAGAGCATGCGTCTCCTTTAGTAAAAGTGACGATTGTACCACGTGGAATTGGGACTTTGGGTTATGC
>CAYXQH010000238.1:0-8403 GCA_964467425.1 uncultured Saprospiraceae bacterium | reverse complement strand
GATTGATTGAGTGAGTGAGTGAGTGATCTTTTTTTATTTTAAAAAGCGATGTACTGCTTTTGCGACATTCTGTCCATCAACGGCGGCTGAAATAATACCTCCGGCATAGCCTGCACCTTCTCCGCAAGGAAATAATCCTTCTACTTCTTCATGCATAAAATTTGCTTTATTTCTCGGTATACGTATTGGCGAACTTGTCCGGCTTTCTGTGCCTATAACATTTGCTTCTTCTGTAAAATAGCCTTTGAGTTTTTTACCAAAAACAAGCATTCCTTTTTTTAATTTTTCGCTGATAAATTTTGGCAAAATTTGATCAACCGGCGCAGCATAGACTCCTGGAATATAACTCGTATCCGGTAAATTTTTTGAAACCTTCCCTTTAACAAAATCAGTCATTCGCTGTGCTGGTGCTTTTTGGGAACCATCTCCTTGCGCAAACATTTTCTGCTCTACTTCTTTTTGAAATTCTAAGCCTGCAAAAACGCCATATTTTTGATACGCTTGTAAATCCGATAATTCAACAGCGACCACTGTTCCACTATTGGCGTAGGCAGAATCTCGTCTTGACATCGACATTCCATTAACAACCAATTCGCCAGGAGCTGTAGATGCAGGAACTACTAATCCACCCGGACACATACAAAAAGAAAAGACACCATGCCCTCCAACCTGACAAGCCAGTCGATAACTAGAAGCAGGAAGCGTATCCTCTCGCTTGGCTTGATTGTATTGAATTTTATCTATAAGACTTTGCGAATGTTCCACCCTTACGCCTAAGGCAAAAGGCTTAGCTTCAATGGTAATATTATTTTTATCCAATAAATAATAAACATCTCGAGCAGAATGTCCTGTAGCTAAAATAACTGCAGAAGAAAAATGCTCTTCTTTTTCATTAATAATAATACCTTTTATTTTAGAATCCTCGACAAGAAAATCGGTCAGCATTGCACCGAAGTGAACTTCTCCACCATAAGCTTCAATAGTCGCTCTCATATTTGAAACGATTCCCGGTAATTTGTTAGATCCGATATGCGGATGGGCATCGATTAAGATATCCGACTTAGCACCATGTTCTACAAACAGTTTCATGGCTTTATAAATATTCCCCCGTTTATGTGATCGGGTATATAGTTTTCCATCGGAATAGGTTCCCGCTCCTCCTTCTCCAAAACAATAATTAGAATCAGGATTTACTTCTCCGAATTGCTGAATAGCTCTCAAATCTCTTCGACGCTCTCTAACGGGTTTGCCTCTATCAAAGACAATGGGTTTTAAACCAAGCTCAATTAATTCGAGCGCAGCAAAATAACCAGCCGGACCAGCACCGATGATAATAACAGCTTCTTGATCATGGACCGGTTTTAAAGCGTCCAGGTAAGCGGGTTCAGGTACAATTTTTTCATCATAATACAACTCTACTCTTAATTGAAATAAAACCTTATTCCCACGAGCATCAATAGATCGACGAGTAATCCGCCAGTCAGCAGGTTGCTTACCTTTATTTCCAGATTTTTTTAAACTTTTTTCCAGGACTCGATTTGAATCAATAGATTCTTTCGGTGAGATTTTTATTTCGACCGTTTCAATCATGTCGCAAAAGTAATACTTCTGCAGTAAATGAAAAAGGTAAATTATTTATTCCGGGTCGGCTACTTTTTCTGCATCCGGATCGATGCGTACGAGAGTTTGCTGATCAACTACATTGAAGTCCTCCGGGATTAAGACACGAACACGAATGATTTCAAAACATTCCCCTTTTCTGGTTTTAATCGGCTTTCTTTCTGAATCTACAGATTTTAAATGTATAGCATTGGCGACAGTGTCCGCTTTTATTTCGTAACGTCCTTGTTCTTTGAAAAAATTATAGATATCTCTAGATGCAGAATATAATTCAACATTCGTTTCTACTAAGATAGAATTACCAGCCCATTCCACTATTTCATAATCTCCGGTCAGGTTGAGCTTAATATTATCTAATTCTTCTATCTCAAAACTCTGATGTAATATCTTTTTCACCTGTGCTTGCGCGACAACTGAAAAGCAAAAAATAAACATCAATAAGCTTAAAATTCTCATTATTTTTAATTTTCCTATAGGGAATAAGTCAAAAATACAGCCATTCCTGACTATACGCAATAAACGACGTACTAATTAAATATATTTTAACAGAGCGGCACAGAGGATCTAAGGTCTGTGTTTCCTTGAAGATTGGTTTTTAAAATGGGTATATAAACCAAAAACCCTGGATTTAAAGGATAAATCCAGGATTAACTGATATTTAAATTGGGAGAATAAATTTTGAGTTTATTTGGAAGATGGCCCTGAGTCAGAAGGTTTAAGACTTGTAGAAGCCTCTCCAGCCATTTTCACGATAACATCTTTAGGTGCAAATATGGTATACACAATATTTTCTTTGAGTACTTTCCCACGTACCTTGATTTCTTTCTTCATTGCAGGTGCAAACACTTTAAAATCGTTTTCGTTGGTCTCTGAGCTCAAATTGTAGCGACCTACTTGAATAAGCGACTTAAGCATCGAAGAAGAGCCATCCTTCAATTGTATTTGCATTTGAACACGCATAATATCGTTTTTCCATTCTTTAACTTCCACTTCGCCATTTAAATCCAATACGACGACTTCTTTACCTTTTAGATTAAACGATTTTACAAGTGTTTTTTCAACTAGTGTTTGTGAATAGCTCATTGTTGTTACCAACAATAGTAGCCCGGTTATTAAGAATGCTACTGATTTTTTCATATTCACTTAATTTTTGGAATTTACTAATAAATTAAAATAAAATAAGCACAAAAGCAATGTTTTCAAGAATTATATTCTGCCTAAATGTTTATTTTCCTAATTTTCACTAAGCTATCAAGCAGGCTTTCAAGTTTATCTAATGCGAGCATATTTGCTCCATCGGACAAAGCTTTTGAAGGCTCAGGATGTACTTCAATGAATAATCCGTCCACTCCGACAGCTACCCCGGCTTTTGCTATGGTTGCAATCATGGCAGGTTTTCCACCTGTTACGCCCGTATTTTGATTAGGTTGTTGTAATGAATGGGTGCAGTCTAAAACGACTTTAGCTCCAAAGGATTGCATGGTAGGAATCCCCCTAAAGTCCACTACTAGGTCTTGATATCCAAAAGTTGTTCCTCTTTCTGTTAGAAACACCTTTTTATTACCGGATTCTACTACCTTATTCATGGCGAACTGCATTGCTTCAGCGCTTAAAAACTGGCCTTTTTTAATATTTACTACTTTGCCAGTTTCTGCTGCCGCTACTAGAAGATCAGTCTGTCTACATAAAAAAGCTGGAATTTGAAGAACGTCTACGTACTCAGCAGCAATTCTTGCTTCTTCCACTGTATGAACATCGGTCGTAACCGGAATTTTAAAGTGCGCTCCAACATCCCTCAAAATTTTCATAGCTTTTTCGTCTCCTATACCTTGAAAAGAATCTAATCGCGATCGATTAGCTTTTCTATAGGATCCTTTAAAAATGTACGGGATTTGAAAGCGATCACAAATCTCAGCAACCTTTTCAGCAATATCAAAAGCCATCTTTTCTCCTTCAATTGCACAAGGACCGGCAATCAGGAAAAAGTTGTTACTTTCAACATGTTTTATATTAGGAATGGTTGCTAACATTATTTTAAATACGGTTTGTTTATTAAGTAGTAAGCCCAAAAAATTGGTAAATAAATTCCTTGAGTTCACTCAGATATTTCAACATATTTTTTCCCGATAGCTATCGGGATCAATTATTTATGAAATTTCTTCGGAACAATTTATTATACAAGCAATTTTGGTTTGTCACTTATATAACTCCTCAAAACCTCCTTTCGCTTCACTTAAAAAACACAAAAGTATTAGAATATGTTCTATTATTCAAGCAATGATTTAAAATAATATTTTGATACGCTTAGATTAGTTAATTCTTAACAATATTTAATTTTGAATTAACAAATAAAGCCGTTATATGTTTTGAAATTTGCTCAAAAATAAAATCGTGAATTTTAATCGGATTACTTTACAAAATCTGTAATTTGTTTTATTTTTTACTAAATGCCCTTATGGATCATCAGAAAAAAGAGATTCAAGCCTATTATGATCAATTAGCAAGCGATTATGATGAAGATCGTTTTGAAAATAGCTATGGTAACTATTTGCATCAGCAAGAGCAGAGGCTATTAATTAGATGGCTTTCTAAAAAGCCCAAAAGTAATACGCTGGATTTAGCTTGTGGGACAGGACGCTTTTTAAACCTTGCAGATTATGGGGTTGATTTCAGTAAAAACATGCTTGCTCAAGCAAAAACAAAATTTCCCAAGGTTCAACTTTTTGAAAGTGATATAAGCCGCCTTCCTTTTAAGGAAAACCAGTTTGATGCTATTTTTTCCATGCACGTTTTTATGCATCTTAATCCAAACACCATTCGGGAAACTATTCAGGAAGCTTATCGAGTTTTAAAAAAAGATGGTCTTTTCATTTTCGATTTCCCTAATCAGAAACGACGAAAAGCGATTAATTATAAAAAGGAGGGCTGGCATGGAAATTCCGCTTTGGACTTAAACTCCCTGGAAAAAATGATTGGAGATCAATGGTTCATTGAAAAATCTGCAGGTTTCCTTTTGTTCCCGGTTCATCGTTTTCCAAGGCCAATAAGAAAATATTTTAGACCCTTGGATTCTATATTATGTCAAACATCAGCTAAACACTTTTCTTCTTACTATTGTGTTTGTTTAAAAAAGAAATAGAACCAAAAATTTTGTCCACAAAAGATGCTCAAAAAACTAATTCCAAAAAACGTCAAGATACAAATTCGGCTTTTTCAAAAAAACTGGAAAGACATAAGGCATGGACAAAAACCGCATTTAGTAAGTTCTCCTTCAAAAACAATACAACTGCCCAAGCAGCTCCAGTTAAGTCAAGTCATTAAAGCCAATAATTATTCTGAGAATAAAATTCATAACCTTCGTCTTGCTTCTGCTTGTATAAAAAACATAAGCATTCAACCTGGTAAAATTTTCTCTTTTTGGAATCTTATCCCACACCCCAACAAAAAGAATGGTTTTAAAAAAGGACGTAACCTGATTGGCGAGGGACTCTCTACTGATTATGGAGGAGGGCTATGTCAATTGAGTGGAATTCTATACCATTTATCACTGCTAGGCGGCCTACAGATTGTTGAACGGTATCCACACAGTAAGGACATTTATACAGAACAAACTCGCTATACGCCACTAGGATCAGATGCTACAGTCGTCTTTGGCTATAAAGATTTACGAATTAAAAACAATCTGGAACAAGAAGTCTGTTTTGATTTTGAAATAGAAAACGATAAGATAACGGCACACCTTTGTGCGAAGGAGGTGATAAAACCAAGCACCTTGTTTTTTGAATCTTTTGATCTTGGAGCGGCCAGGGTCGCTAAAGTTTACCGAGAAAAAAATAATGCACGGGAATTGATTTCAAAGGATAAATATGAGCAGTTGGTAAAGTAAGTCTATTCCTTTCTACTCAATGTTTTTTAAAACACAGAGGCACAGAGGGCACCACAGAGGCACAGAGAGTTATTAATTTAGATTATATAAAGTGTACGGGAAAGTTTATTCTTCCAGTATCCAGGCACGGTTATCAAAGTTGTCGCGCATTGCGTTCAACTTTTCCCGGATTTCACTATCGTTTTGGTAAGCAAATTGAATTCCAACGCGGGTTAAGCTTCCTTTTTTATCCTGATAGACTGAATAGCCTAAATCGATAATCTCTCCTACTCTTTTTTCAACACCACTTTTTTTACCAAAGGCACCGATAATGATGATACACTCTTTCGTTTGAGGAGAAAAAGTAGCTGATTCAGTAGCTTCTGTTTCATCAAGCACCTCCACCGGTTCAAGTTCTACTACTTCTTCAGATTTAGGCTTAACTATTTTATTTTTTAAACCTTCAAAAACAGAGAGATGCTCTTTACTTGGTTTTTGATTAACAAGACTGTCCGCAATCTTCACAGGTCCAGCAGCCAACTCAGCAGTACCTGAGCCAGATCTAAAATAGAGGATAGAACTAACAACAATCAACGCAACTAAAGCATAAGGCGCTAAAGCTGCTGCCGTTCTTCTCGCATTAAAAGGTTTGGACGCAGCCTGTGGTTGATTAACGATATCCGTAGCTGCATAACTTGCTGGTTTTGCACGAAGGATCGGATAAAACTGCAATACTGGTAAAGCAAAAGATTGCGTATAGTAGTTCGTATTATCCTGTAAGAATTTTAGATTATTTTCATAATCCTTGTATAGTCGACCGATCCCAGGAAAGAAAATAATTTCTTTATTATTCAACATTTCGATGGTGCGGTTCACAAAGTCATTCACACACTTTTTCGCTTCTTCCACATTCAAACCTAAGGATTCTTGAAGGCTATTGATTAAAACGCCATCATTAATCAGCAAGTTTTTATTAAAAGAAATCTTTTTTGAAGGAGGTTGAATGAGCCCCTGGACATAATCAAAATCAGCCGTTTTATAGGAAGTGACAAAACCACCTAAGTCCGGGATGATCAAGGAATCCCGTTCATATAAAATAGTACCGATGTGTTTTTTTATATCTACTCCCATGAATGCTGTTTTCTAAAAGGGATATTAAAGTTAAGACATTTTCTTTTAAAAAGAAAAATAAAGATGTAAACAACTGTTTATCAAAGCAATACTTATTAAAAAATAATGCCAAATAAGGTTAAAACAGTATTTACGAAAGAAAAGCAAAATGGTTTGGTAGTAAATATAGAGCCAGGTCTTTTTTTATCCCTTCATCAAAAATTCGTTTGATGAAGGGATAATGGACCTCCGATAGTTATTCTATCCTTAACAACATTTTGAACTCGGACCACAACAACCTTCCCCTGCCTGCACTAGTTCTTTCAAATGAAGTGGCTTACACTGCGTTGCCTGAACGTACATTTTTAAAATTACTTTATCGTCTTCCAGTGCAACATTTTGAACCGAATAATTAGACGTTGGTGTTGAAAGATTTCCATATTCAAAAAAGATTTCAGTTTCTTTATTGATAGGTTTTACACTATCTACTTTTTCCATAATTTTTAGCGCCTTACCTGATTCCATATAGCGATTCTTCTCTTCAAGAGGACTCGACCATAACTGGACAATTGTTTGACGTTCTTCATGTGCATTTCCACCACAATCAACCGAATCAAAATAGACATTTTTCACTTCGGTAATATGATAAGCCATTGGCACAAATTGTCCATTGGCATATTCAAAAATTAGCTCTTTTTCTTTGTGTTCCTCCAGGAGGTTAAAAAATTCTTTGGTTTGCATAAGTATAGATTTTGATTCTTTGACAAACTCCGTGTTTGAGACAAAGCCATAAACAATATCAATGCTTCTTTCAGTCGCAATTGATCTTATTTACGATTTGTCAAAGAACGTAGATTTTAAATCGTAATATTACGATGATTATATTTAAAAAAAATGTTCTCTAATAATTGGCTTCAAACCCGCCTGCTCCGCGATCGGGCAGGTATTTTAATAATCATTATTATATTTATTAATGCCTACTTAACAGCAATTAACTTTAGTGAAAAATTTCCCAAGTATAGTCATGGTTTCCTCTAAAACTTTAGGATTAATGCAATAACAAATACTTGTCCCTTCGATGTCTCCTTTTATCAATCCAACCTTCTTTAATTCTTTCAAATGCTGTGACACAGTGGACTGAGACAAAGGCAACTCTTCGACGATATCTCCACAAACACATTTATTTGATGTCGCCAGATATTGTAAAATAGCAACTCGCGCTGGATGAGCAATAGCTTTAGCTAAAGCTGCCAGTCGGTTTTGTTCTTTTGTGAATAATTCTTTTTTACTAAGACCCATATCGTTTTTTATTACATCGTAATATTACGATGAATATATTAAAGATGCAAGTTTGAGGCTAAGAAATAATAGTAAGTGGCATTTTAAAAACGGAGTAGCGCGAGGTTTACTCTCCGACAGGGGCGAGTTTGATGACTAAGCCTTCAAGATCATTCGACAGCTTTAACTGGCATCCGAGACGGCTATTATCTTCTACAAAAAAAGCCTGATCCAGCATATCTTCTTCATCTTCTGATGCTTCTGGTAATTCATGATCACTTTGTACGTAACAATGGCAAGTAGAACACAGTGCCATCCCACCACAAGTCCCTTCAACAGGAAGTTCATAGGCTTTGCAAAGCTCCATTACATTCATATTCATATCTGTTGGAGCATCCAAAACATGTGGTTGATCTTCTCGATCGATTACAGTGATTTTAATATCCATGTACTTTATTGAACGATTGATTGATTGATTGATTTATTGAACGATTGATTGATTGAATTATTCCAGGCCTTCGACTCCTGTT
>CAYXQH010000237.1:0-8416 GCA_964467425.1 uncultured Saprospiraceae bacterium | reverse complement strand
AAGCCTTTTTCATTACAAAATAGCTATTCATCTACTTTAGAAACCTTATTTATAATTATTCTTTTATTTGTATAAACAAGGACTTGAAAGTACTTTTATAAATAGAAGTTCTTCAATTTTTTAAACTATTTCGTTTTATCATCTCCTAATTTCAATTGCTATGGAATTTTTTAAAAGAATACTCAGTCTAATTTTGTTATTCAGCACGCTTACTTTAACTGCTCAGGAGGGCATTTGGAAATCTTATCTAAGTCCACAGCAAATCAATGATTTGGTTGATACTGGTTCAGAATTATATATCGCGACAGATAATGGACTGGTCATCGTTGATAAAAACACCTTAGCAATTAGAAATTTAAATACTGAAAATTCCAATCTACCAAACAATCATATTCAGGCGATTACAAAAAGCCCAACTGGAACGTTTTGGATCGGCACTTATGATGTTGTCTTAGCTCGATTTGATGGAGAAACTTTTACAGATTTTACAACACCGGAAGGGGTAGATTTTAACGAAGATGAAACATGGTTATATGATCTTGAAATAGATGCCAACAATAATTTTTGGATTGGCAGTTCTGTTGGATTATTCTTTCGGGAAAACCAAGAATGGAATCTATTTGATTCCTCTACTATTGGTGACTTTATTGATAATGTATGGGATATTGAAATTAATGAAGAAGGGACTGTTTATGCTGCCTCGATTTTCATGTATCAATATAAGGACGGTGTCTGGAGCAATATGACAGATACAACCAACCTCTTTGCTTATGAAGGCGCTGAGTTATTTCTTTCTCAAAGTGGAGAACTCTACTTTACAGGACATCAACATCAAATTGGTGTTTTCGATGGCAGCGGTTGGGAAATATATTCTACGAATGACGCCAATGACTTTGATGGTAATTTTCAAGGCTCTCAAATTTTATACTTTACTGAAGATATAAATGGAAACGTCTATTTTAATTCCAATGACAGAGGCGTTTACAAATTAAACAATAATACCTGGTCTCAACAAGATGATCCACAGGTGGAAGCATTTTCAAATAAAACTTCCTTTTTCTACATAGATAATCAAAATACACAATGGCTGAATCATCGCATCAGTCTTTCGAAAAACCATAATGGAAGTATCGATCAGATGATCATTTCTTCTCATCCTATTGAAAGGAATTACATCAATAAAATACGAAAAGATGACAACGGCACATTATACTTTGTGAATGGAGATCATTCCATTGCGACCTTAGACATAAATGGTAATTGGGCCACTGTTGATTTACCTGATACGTTCGAAACCTGGGAATACTTACGAGATATTTTAGTCATCTCTCCTCAAGAAATTTGGCTGACAACGAATCAAGGATTCTATATTTTCGATGGAACGGAATGGACTTTTACTTTCGCAGGTACGGCAGATGATATTGTCAAAGATTCTGAAAACAACATTTATATCGGCACTGCAAATAATGGTTTTTATAAAATAGAAAATGGGCTTGTTTCGAATTTCAATACCACCAACTCTCCGCTTCAATCATCCGTAATTTTCGGAATGGGCGTTGATGCTATGGATAACTTCTGGGTAAGTACTGGTAATGGCTATGTTCATAAAATATCTAATGAAGTCTGGACCACCTATCACAAAAACGATCACCCTGTATTAGAATCAATCTACGGAGCATTTCATTTTGATATTTATGGAAATGTATGGGTACCAGGATGGGGAGAAGGTGCAGTTGTATTTGATGGAAATGAATGGAAAAATTTTGGTCCGACAAACAGTCCAATCCCTCATACGCATGTGTACTCGATCACCAGCGATGCTGAAGGAAAAATGTACTTCGCTCATGGTGCCGGAATCAGCACTTTGCAAGATAATACTTGGGAGGAATTTTCAGTAGATGACTTGCCGATGTATAATTTTTATATGCCAACAATAGCATTAGGCAATGATGGAGTCTTATGGTGGGGAGGGCAGCAAGCAGGTTTATTTGCTTTCAATCCAGAAGGAACGACGAGTATAGGATTTCCAACAGCTGAATCCAACTTCAAAGCTTATCCGAATCCAGCTCATGATTTTATGGTCCTTGATTATACTATCGAAGAGCCAGCGAGACTTCAATTAAACATTTACAATCATCTCGGTCAACGTGTGCTTAATAAACCTCTTGGAACAAAATCCTCTGGACAATATCAGGAAATTATCAACTTAGCTCATTTCCCCAAGGGCATATACACCATCCAATTGGATATTAATGGAAATTACAGTACGCACAAAATGATTATTCAATAGGAAATGGCAGGAGACTTGTTCTCCGAATAATTTATACCCTACCGGTCAGTTTAAAGAAATTGATCGGTAGGTCTTTTTTATTTCTTCTTCAACAAAAACCCTGGCCGGATACGATGTGGATTTCGCCAGGTATTTAATTTTTCCAATAGAAAATCATCGCCTTTTTTTGTGGCTTCTGAAAGGATTTTTTGCCAAAGATATTCTGGCATTAAAAAATAACGAATGCCTATTTTATGGACAGATTCCATATCGTCTTCATTGAGATAATATTGCATTTCTGAGGCCCGGATATCGGTCGCAATCCGCCAAAGTTTAGTGGTCTCAATTTCATATTCCGGATTCCAGGGCATTGCATCAATTCCTGTTGTAAAGGTAAAATATTCAGCTAATGCATTATGCGAAATCACCAAATCCGTATTGGTCGAATCAAGATATTTTAAAGTATTCGAAGTTAGCTTCGCATATTTTTTATAAGCTGCATCATGTTTTTCAGGATGATAAGAACGCCAGGAGTAGATACTTCCCAACATAAAAAGTATCGTGATAAAAAGTAAACTAGCTTTGTTTGTTTTACTCTTTTCTAATTTTAATAACAAAGGAATAAACAAAGGCGCTAAAAGAACATACAATAAAAAGAAGCGATAAGCCATGCCGGTCAAATCCCAGGTATAAAATGGAAACAGTAAAAAAGTAGACAGACCAAACAGTGTCCAAACCAACCAGCGTTTTCCTTTTTGAAATAAAAACGAAATACAAAGAAAGTATATCACTACTGCCACAATTATTTCTGCCATCCAGAAATGAGAGATTCGATTATCCGTTCCGAAAGTCTCAACAAAGGAATAGGGAGCAAATTGAAAATTCCAACTTAGTAAACCATCAAAACGTTGAAAATCGGAAAGATTCGGTAAGCCCGGTATTAATAAACTGAGTATAAATAAGATACCAAGCGAAGCTAAGAGTAGCGCTATTTTTTTAATGGATAAATGTTTTGCAGCCACCCAGATTCCTCCAAAAATAAGTGCAACGCCAAACGTTAAACGATGACCGAAAAAACAAAGTAAGAGCCAAACATAAGGTGTTTTCTTAGAAGAACCTTCGAGGCTAGCCATAAAAAATAAGAGGAAAGCGAAACCCAATAAATTTTTTGGAAACTGTGCCGCGAAATAAGTTAGATGCGGGCTAAACAAACTAATACTTCCAAGTAAAATTGCAATATACAGATTGCCACTCCAACGTTTTGCGACATGGAAAACACCAAAAGTTACTAAGCCTGCTATCAATGCCGCAGTCAGTTTGTAGGTCAAAACATAATCATTAGAAAACCAGTGCACCCCACGCATCAAGGGATAAATCAGCGATTGGTCTGCGCTATGCATAGCCCCTTCTTCGATCCAGCTTTTTAACTGAACCAGATAAAAATATCCATCCCATCCATTTACAAAAGAGGTTTGTTGCAGGGCTTTGAAGCGCAAAGCCATCGAAAGAAAAGCGAGGATCAGCCCGGGAGCATAAGCCAAGACATTGATAAGATCTTTGAATGGTTTAAAACTCGATTGCATTGACTAGTTTTTCACCTTTTATAGTCGTACCATTGATCGTAATTTTATCCCTAAAAATTCGGCTTAACTCTGCATCCGTTTTTCCGGCATAATAGGCTTCCATCATTCCAAAATCCAAAAATTTTCCAAAGACACTTATTTCTGCACTAGTTGCATCCGCTTTGACAATCTCCCAATTTCCATCTGCAAGCGTTTCCGTAAAACTGGATTCATCTTCTTCTGAAGAATACAAAACAAAAGTTCCATCGGAACGAAGGATGGCAGAGCGATCCATGCCCATCGGATATTCATTACTGGTATAGGCATTATAAATTCGGCTATCAATTAAATTTTCTAAAACGGTTCCCTTCGTTTTTTGTAAAATATTATTGCGATTGTTCTTCGTATTTGGACTCCGAATTCCGAACAGTGCATCCGCTTCATCAAAAAACAAAATCTCTCCAATGGCGAGATCCTCATAACTCCAACCTTTATATGCAGAATTAATAAGCAGCTCAAAATTACTAGAAGTAATAGGCTCTTTTAAATGGATCGTTTGAACACCCTGCTCGTCTTTCAACCTATATTCTTCTTTAAATGCTCTAAGCTCTCCAAATTCAAAATTCTGCAAACGGGCATTAGACTTGAAGTGACTATCGGAACGTTGATAACCATTCCAGATTTTCAAACCAGCAATTGTTACTTCTTCTTTAAATAAGAAACTAATGCGCGTACCTTTTCCAACTCCTTTTTCTCCTTCTACCCACACGAATTCTTTTCGACTATCGAAAAGCAAACTTGGATCATAGGCAAAACTTTCTTCTTTCAAAGTAGTGGTCGCATTGACATTTCCAGCAATCATTTTAGGTGCAACGATTCGGAATTCTCCATTTTCTCCTTCAATGATAATATTTTTTACGCCTATACTTTTGGATTTATCAAATCGCTCCAATCTAATCTGTGAATAAAAATCACTATCAATAGGTCTTTCTGTTTGTTGAATATTTTTATCTGTAGAAAAACGCAGGTATACATTAAGAAGTTCTAGGTTTAAGTCAATTGCATCCTGTAGTTTTACTTGTTCCAAAGGAGAACCATTTCCATAAATTTGAAGGCCTGTAATTTCTGCTAAGTTTTCACCCTCTGCACCTTCTATCCGTATAGATTTAATTAAAGTCTCTTCTGCGAAATACAACATAATCCCTTCATCCGGGCCTGCTCCAGCCATGGTCTGCCAAATAGAATTAGCATCTCTGTCAAAAGCATTCCTAACATCTGTTGTTGGGTTTGTAGACGTTGCATATAAGCCATTCAAATATAATGGAGGACGATTATCAGGCTCCGGTTTTACTTCTTCTACTTGATTAGTAGTGGTATTGGAGTCTACCTCTGTTGTATTGGATTGTTGTGATTGAGAGGTATCCGGATCGCAAGAAAAAAAAATCAAAAGCAAACCGAAAAGGAAAAATTGAAGCGTTTTCATAAATTTGGTATTGTTTACCAAAACTACGCTTTATTTATAGATTTGAAAAAAATAGAATGATTAAGATGGATTATAGTGCATAATTTTTCTCTGATACTTTTTTCATCGAAAAAAAAGTATCCAACCCCGATAGCTATCGGGGAGACAAAATAAATGCTAACCACGCAGGTCTGATGACTCTTTGACAGTCGTATCAGACTCGTCAGAGCTGGCTCCTTCTCCCACTTATTTTGTCATTCCAAACCCGCTTTTACAAAACTATTTCATTAAAATACAATCCGTTTTGTACTGTTCAAGTCCAAATTTCAATAAAAAAGTATCATAATCTAAGGTAATTTACATCCTGTTAATAAGATTAAAGAAACCGTAGTTTCTTCAATCTTATTCTACCATGACCATTTTTTTATTGGCCATCCCTTCTGGTGTTTTGAGTTGGTAAAAATAAACGCCGCTACCTTCTAAATCGCTTTTACTAATTGCAATTTCATGATAGCCTTTTTGATAGTTTCCTTTTCGCTGCCAAATTAATTTTCCTGAAGCATTAAAAATAGAAAAGATTGCTTCAGAATTCTTTTCCAAAGAGAAACCAATCAGCGTTTCTTCTTTGAATGGATTAGGACGGTTTTGGAACAGCTCAAAATTAAACGAGATATTAGTTGATTCTTTATATTGTAAATCTAGTGTCTGAACTGGCTTAGCTTTCTGATAAATTTCTGCTGTGGTATAATCAGAATTCAAGTTTAGAAAATGACTTAGCTTTCCAGATTCTTTTGCTATAAAATTCAATTCAAATAAAACAGCATTCGGATCCGCAGAAAAGCCTTCCATAAGATACCAGGAGCAGGTTAACAAGCCGCGTTCTGCAAAAGAGAATCCAAAGTTTTCTAAATCAAAACCTGGTAAAACAACATTCGATAAGCCAGAAAACGTTAAACGTTCCGGATCAAATCCCATCGAGTATTGAAAGCCTAAAACATCTTGAAAATTAGCAGCAGTTACTGGCACTTTAAGCATTTCTCCTTCTTTAAATAATTGATCTTCTGTTTCAAAGGAAAACAATGCACGGTCTCGATCATCACCTTCAGGCAGCAAATTCGTTTCTGCTGTATTATTTAAATCTCCAATTTTCACCCCAATAAAATCTAAATCGTTCATCCCTTCTGTCAAATTATTAACAGTACAGAATTCTGGAAATGGTGAATCAAAAGGATTATCTGGATTTGGAAAAACGTAATTTACATCAACAAATCTCCAGGAGGTATTTGTTTGGAAAGCAGGGATAATTCCTAAAATTAATTTCCTTAGCTCTATCATATCCAAAGTTGAAATAAAGCCAGAGCGATTTACATCCGCCGCAATCATCTTATAAGGCGAGTCCAATAAATCAATTTCTAAAATATGACGTTGCATTAAAATTATATCCCAGGTGGTTACACCATTTACCGGGTCGAGATTATTAACAGGTTCTATATAATACGTATTCCCTTCTGGCACCTCCATAAACTCATAGTGCCCCATTAAATTTGTAGCAGTAATATCCGACATACCTCCATTAAGAACGACATCTACTTCTTCTACCATTTCATTCTCTT
This sequence comes from uncultured Saprospiraceae bacterium, assembly GCA_964467425.1. GTDB lineage: Bacteria > Bacteroidota > Bacteroidia > Chitinophagales > Saprospiraceae > JAHDHW01. Next base: position 1,510 of record CAYXQH010000237.1, on the reverse strand, counting down.
CTGTATAAATTTCTCCCATGATATACGTATAGCCTGAAGGGGTCATCGGGAAATTTATAACAACCCTAGTTATACAAATAAGCGGAACATTTCCAAAACAATCGAAAACATAAACACTAACAGGAATTCCATCATTTGCTAATGATTCCAGGAAGTCATCATAATCATAAAACAAAGTATCAACAAATGTTCCTGGATTATCTGGATCTTCAAACACGATAGAATCAACACAACATTCAAGTAAGGTTCCAAAAATATTACCGGTCGGCAAAGCAAATCCCATAGAATCAATTATACTTAAAGTAATTGATTGCGGTATACAAATAGCACCTGGACTTGCTTTATCATTCACTTGAACCATGGTTTGACAACTTGTTTCATTACCACAATCATCAACAGCTGTGTAAGTCACGACATGATCACCTAATGGATACGTTATCAATAAAGATTGAGTCCCGCTAATCGTCCCCATAGAATCAATATCGCCATCACTATCCATATCAATTTGATAGGTAATATCCGGCATAGCATCACAATTATCCGTAACTGATAAGCCAGTAAGCGCTATTGTTGATTCACAAACACCTGGAGTTTGAATATTACTAACTCTATCATCTGGACATTCAATCATTGGTGAAATCGTGTCGATTGCAGAAATCATCTGTTCAAACATATCCATATTTCCACAGCTATCTGTCGCTGTATAGGTTCGTATAATTGTAAATTCTCCGGAGCAATCTCCCGCGATTATTTCATCTGAAGATTGAATATCTACTCCATTATCACATGCATCTTCTGCAGTCACATTTCCAGGATCAGGAATAGCATCACAATCCACCGTAACATCAGCTAGAATAGTTGTAAACACCGGAGCAGATTCATCAAACAAGGTAATAATCTGCGTTCGAATACTTTGGTTTACACAATTATCTACCGCCGTCCAGGTTCTAAATATCTGATAAAAGCCATCACAAGTGGGATCACCCATTGTTTCGTTAAAAATTATTTCCGGAGAAGTATCGCAATTATCTGTTGCAGTTGGCATCGGAGGATCAGGTATCATGGAACACTCTACAGTAATATTAGCTGGTACTCCAAAAAGAACTGGTGCTGTGTCATCAATTACGGTAACGGTCATGGAGATCGCATTGACATTCCCACAATTATCGGTCGCTGTCCAGGTCCATAAAACATCGTATTCATCAATGCAATTTTGCTCCGTAATCGTTTCTTCAAAATCCAGATCAACCATATTATCACAATTATCCATTGCTGTCACGGTCGGTGGATCAGGAACTGCATCACATTGAACGGTCATATCATCAGGAATAGCACTTAAGGTTGGAGCTTCATCATCCATTGAGGTGATCACCTGCGTTGCGGTTGCGGTATTTCCACAATTATCCGTCGCCGTCCAGGTTCGCGTAACAGTTACATCTTCCGCACAATCTCCAGTTACAACATCTTCATCAAAATCAATCGCTACATTCATATCGCAATTGTCAGTCGC
>CAYXQH010000236.1:4621-8420 GCA_964467425.1 uncultured Saprospiraceae bacterium | reverse complement strand
CCAACTCTAAAAGAACATCACTTAATATGTTCAAATTTTTGTTATTCGAAGATTCCAACTACTGCAGTTTTATTATAAACATCTAAATATTCTTCTCCATTATTTGCGATTTCTCCTAAGGTCAAAGCTCCAAATGAATTAGACAAGGGATCTAATAATTTCAATTCTTCAGCAAATTCATCCCCCATGAACAAGCCTCGGGAAATACAATCAATAATAAAAGTGTCTCCGTTCTCAGTACTTTCAGTTTCAGCTTTCTTTCTGGCTTCAGTAGCACCATCAATCAAGGTCTCTAAATTACCAAATAATACTTGTACATATGATCCTTCTTCGATATCATCTAAAAGAAATAATCGTCCATTTTCTGTTTTGAAAGGATCTCTAACAGTCATATTGTCATTCAATTTTTTAATGCCAATTGGATACGATTTCACACAGTTAAAAAAATCATCATAGTCAAAATCCTTTTTAGAATGTTCTTCAACGATTGCTTGATAAACTTCCATCACAGGTTTCCAATCTAAGCTAATAATTTCATTGTTCAAAACTTCTGTCACCTTTAACTGCTTACTAATTGGAGACCAACCATGCGCGACTCCAATATTTATTTTTTGAGAAATAGTTGATACTAATGCAGCTCCCTGTAACATTCCTTCATTAGTAACTATACAAGGCAATGGTTCAAATTTTAAAGTTCCTGTTCCTCCTCCCAAATAATTAGGAATCGAGCCATAATAATTATAAAGACAATCAAACAAAACAGTCTTATCTCTTACAAGGGCATCTATAAATATAAGGAAGGTACTGTTTTCATCAATATCCTCATTGAACTTATTTGTCACATCTTCAATTATCTTATTTTCATCAAATTCATCAATCACAACGTATGACATTGGCAATGGCAACCCTAACAAAATTGCGCTATCTGCCGTTCGATTTCCATCCATAATTACTTCAGGAAAAACACCACCAACAATAGTTTTTTCTATAGATTTCAATTGCTGAGAAAGTAAATCAGGATCAAACTTAAAATTTTCACTAATATACAACATTATAGATTGTACATTTTCATTTTTAACCATGGCTTCAAGCGCATCTGAAAGAGATTTGTCGCCATCATTGTTTACAATACTTTTAATCATTATTTGTAGTTTATGTATATAAAGTTTAAGGGTTTCATTGCTCTTTCTCCAAACTATTAGAGAAAGTTTTTCCAATAACTTCATGCAAAAAATATTCCTATCTCCATGTACTTTAATTAGACATAAAAATTAAAGAATTGTTTAAATTTTAGCCTTTTAGCTATATAATTTCCTAACTAGAAATGAATTTTAAAAGAATTCTAAAATTGTGACATGAATTAAATAGTTTATTACTTCTAATATAAAAAATGAATTGTTCAACAAATGAATCCATAGAATATTAAGATAATTATTGGAAAACAAAAAACTTAACCAAAACCCAATCCCACCCCCAACAAAAAGTGAGCTGTTCCATATCAGAACAGCTCACCATAAATAGCTTAATGAAAAATTATCTAACCTTATAAAACAATCAATTTAGCACTCTTCGTTCTACCATCTTCCAGTTTCGCCACAACGATGTAGACGCCTGATTTTAAGGATCGAGACAATTGATGAGAGAACACCCCTTCCTGATTTTCAGGAACAAAAGATTCGATGAGTTTACCATCAATATTTTGGATTAAGATTTCCTGAATAGCCTGATCCATATTATTACGATCAAACATGATTTCATCTGAATTTACCAGCGGATTAGGATAAATCTTAAGATCTTCATCATTTGATGGATTTAATCTTAAATCCGGAGCATCCGATCGAGCACCAGCATCATCATCGTCATTAAAAGGAAGCGCAGGAATAAGTTCATCGCAATAATTGCCGGTCAGTACCCAAACACATTCGCCCCAGGACAATTCATAATGATACGGGATATAAGGGGTTTCTCCACCATAAGGGTAACAGCTCAATGACATAGGGCTCGTCACCTCGATACCATTACAATCCGTACCTCCAGTAATAACGCCACCAGGACTTTGTCCAAAAGGTCCACAAGAAATTGTCGATACCAATACGACCTCCTGATATCCAGTCACATGATTGATGACCGTAACGGCTTGGTTTAAAGGAATATCAAGAGAGACCGTCATATAGCCCGGATAAACCACTTGAATTTCAGGATCCGTTGCAAGGCAGGGATCTTCAGGATCACAACCTTCCGGAAAACTAAAGCCTTGCTCTATAGAGCAGCAGCCATTTTCTGTTTCCAAAATCAAACTAATAAAGGTCCATCCAACACAATCAGGATCAAGGAAACTCATGTATCCGCATATCGTGTATAAACCTGCACCATCATCTGTAATTTCAATATTAGAAACTTCAACCTGGCAAGTAGCATCGTTTGCCTGTGGAAAGACATCAATAATCGGTACATCATTGGAAATCTCCAAACAAAACTCATGAGCTATATTACCATTGACCATTATACACTCCGGATCCGCATACCAATCTTCCAGTTCAAGTGATTCACAGTTGGAATCGCAACAAGGAATTTCATGCGTCATGATCCAAACTGGAGTAGGACAATCAACTAGTCCAATATCAAAAATCAGCATATTCCCCTGGCACGTACAACCATTACTAATAAAGGTGATTTCTAATTCTAAAAAATCTGGATGTTCTATAGCTTCATAGTCTACAAAAATGTAATCATTATTATAAGAATAGATGATTTGAATATCCTCCTCGGTTAGAGGGCCATCCAAAATAACATTGATCGTAAATTCTTCTCCATCTACCACACAAGAAGGTTCGCTTACAATTTCCCAATCAGGCGCACAACAATCGACTACTTTAAATTCTAAATAGACTGGCGACCAGGTGATACAATCATCCGTATTGGCTGACGCTATTTGTAATATATACTCAAAACCTGCTTCAAAGTAGCCATTCGGATACTCTGGACTTGGTGGATACTGTTCTTCTAAATTTCCTACAAAGCCATCCAAACTCTCTCCTACCCAACCATTCGATCCAAATGATTCATAATCTGTAAAACCACCGAAACCACCGATTTGGCGACGGGAAATGGAAGAGAAATGATTGTTGCTCAAAGGATCAACGCCATGATAGAAAATTGGGGTTCCAGCACAAAAGGTTGCCATGGATGTCGTTGGGTCATCAGGATTATCATTTAAGGTAACTTGTGGATCAGATTGATCTGCTAACTGCACATCATTATTAAAACCAAATTCCAATTCTTCTCCTAATACAGTAATTCCATTGGACAAGGTCATAAAGGGATAAAGGTCATAACCCGTTCCAAACTCTAAACCCATATCAATTAATGTACTTAAAGTGGTTGCAAAAGTCCAGGTCAAATTATTGGTATTAATCGTTGGTGCAAATTCAACTCCGGTATAAACACCATCCAACCAAAACTGAATACTAATGGAACTCATTGTTACCGGAGCACAAGGCGTATAGTTTCCATTGACGGTAAGGTTACCTAGTACACATTCCTGTGGCCATATGCTGGTAACGGCTAAGGTGCTACCTATACCATAGAAACTTTGTTCACATGTTGCTACATTTCCTTGGTCATCCGTTACCGTATAAATTCTGGTTAAAGGATCTCCAGGTGTTCCCGTTCCATCATCTTCGACAGTGATTTCAAAAGATTCTCCGCAAAAGGATTCAACGATCACAAGACTTGGGTCCGGCTCGGGTACTTCATCTTCACAAGCTATAATTTGAGGTTCTAAATTACTACAGTCCAA
>CAYXQH010000236.1:0-4521 GCA_964467425.1 uncultured Saprospiraceae bacterium | reverse complement strand
AAAACTTTGTCCGGAAACACTAACCATTCCCATCAACTGATCATTATAAATACTTAATGCCACTAAAGTATTTTCTTCTCCAATGACTTCCCCATGATAGTGAAGACCAAGGTCTAGTTCGAGTGATGTTTCAGGATTACTGCTTGTTCGAACAGCAAAGCCTTCTGAAAAAATATCCACCCTTTTCATTTTTACCGACACCTCCCCTCCTTCTAATGTCAGAGGAAAGGCTGTCTCAAAAATAGGTGGAGGACTATTAATAAAGCCTTGAAGATTTTGATGAATTAATTGAAGTTCTATTCCATCACTAACTTCGTTTGAATAATCCTGATCCGTCGATTGAATTTCGGATTCAAAGAAATTAATGGAAGGATTATTTAGTTGAGAAAACAAGAAACTTGAATTGGTCATAAGAAAGACCAATAGAAAAAAAGAAATCTTTTTCATAGCTAGAATATTTTTTTGTTAAAAATTAGTTTTGACCGAGATAAATAGAAATACCTTTCCAGGGCCACATATGCTTATGGCACTAAATCAAAAAGCTTGATTTCTATTTAAGAAGTTGTTTAAAAATGAATTGATGGTTTACCTGCCTGCCGGCAAAGGCAGGTTTGCAAGCCATTGATTCCCAATAGCTTCAGCTATTTTTATTTCCATAGCTAAGGCTATGAAAAGAAAAATAAGCTTCGCTCTGAAAATCAAGCACTCACAACTAAACTCAGAATACATTCTCAAATAACTTCTTGTATTGTCAGTAGGAAAGAAAAAGGCAAGTATAATTTTTTGCCTTGTGGATAGAAGTGTATTGAACGCTTCTTTGTTGTTTAGAGTAAGTTTAAACTTTCATGATTGAGCGAAAATTTAAACATGCTCTCAACACTTAATAAGGAAATGCTTGAAAGCGTAACCGCTTTTATTTTATTTTTTCTAAAATTTTAATTGCTTCGTCAAAATGATTGACATTTTTATTTTGAGTAAGGTCTTCCAACACCTTTTTCGCAGCATTCGTATCATCCAGTTGAAGATGCGACAATGCCAAATACCACTTCGCTTCATCTGAAAAATTAAAATCTTTGCTTTCAATGATCTGATTAAAATATTGGATAGCACCAGCTGGGTCATCACTTTTCATTTTAGAAATACCTACCGCTAATAATAAATCCGAAGGATCTGGATCAAGACGTTCGAATTGAGTTTCTAAAAGTGGGATGGCCTCTGTATATTTTTTTTCTTTAAACAATCTTTCGATCACTAATAATTGTTCATCTCCAGTATCTCGTTGCGCAAAGGCGATGGAAGGATGCTCAAAATAAGCCTCTGCTAATTCAGAAGGATTAGATAGCGTATTTTGATTCAATAACCAAAATCCGGCAACAGCCAATACTAATATAGAGGCGGCAATAGCTAGATACGTTCTTAGTGATCGAGTTTTTGCCTCGGTAGTTACCGGAGCTTTTGTGTTTATAATTTCTTCTGCGTGAATAGCTTTTAGTGATTCTTTTAACTGTTTTCGACCATAAGCTTTTACGCCGCCAGCCAACTTCTTACGCTTGCTTACTTCCGAAGATAATTCAGCATCCTTTGCAAGGTATTCTTGCAAATCCGCAGCATCCTTTTTATTCATTCGACCTAAAATAAATTGATCGATTTGTTGGTCTGTTATATGCTTATCATCCATCGGAAATTATTATTTAAATTCATTTTTTAATTGTGGAGAGGCTTCAACGATGCTTCTCAACTTTTTTAAACATTTGGCTTTTTTATTTCTGGCAACTTGTTGGTTTGCAAAAGACATCAATTCTGCAATGGCTTCCATTTTGAGTTGATCGAAATAAACATAGGTTAGTATCTTTTTACAATCCTCTTTTAGTTTATCCATCAATCGCATAACCGAATCTTCAAATTCTGTATTGGTTAAAATTTCTAAGCTTTTTGGAGCGATCGAAATTTTCGTCATTTCTGTATCGTTAATCGTCATCTTCTTTTTGCGCCTTAGCTTATTCAGCCATAAATTTCTGCTAACGGAATACAAATAGGTTCGAATACTACAATTCAATTCTAATTGTCCAGTACTCACTTTTTCAAATAATACAATGATTGCATCTTGAAAAACATCTGCAGCGTCCGCTTCTGTTCCACTATTCTTTCGAATAAGATCTGAGATAACATGGTAGTTTTGCGTATAAATATGTCGCATTCCCTGATCTCGAATCTTCAAATTATCTGAGCCAAGCGCATCTAGAATATCAGCATCTGAATTTAAATTCATTGTTAAATTCGGTTATTAATAAAAAAAAGGAATTAAATGTAACCACTTATCCATAAAAAAATTTGAAAAGCAGCTATGAGTCTTAAAATTAAAGAATTTACATCGCCTATTACAAATTAATTTAACTTTTGATGCCCTTTTTACCATTATGAATTCTCAGGAAAGAGAAAGGTAATCTCTGTATTTGAATTTAAGCTCATTTTTCATTAATTTAAAGTAGCATTCTTTCAACGATCTAACCACTAGTTTAAAAAAAAGAAAAGAAAAGTGGTTACGCTTTTATAGCTCATGTTATAAAGCTTTGGAAAATTGAATAGAAAGATCTTAAATCGATCAAAAATCAGATCACCAGCCCTATTAAAGTTGGTTTTCTATTCATTCTTTCCGAATAGCACCCTCTGTATTTACTCAGAGGGTGTGTTCAGAACAATAATTAATTTCATAAAAAAGAATGAATCATGAAAACATTTATCTTTAAATCCTTCGCTTTACTATTTATTTTTGCTTTTCACTCTAATGTCACTTTAGCCAATAACAATCCTCCAACTTTTGGTACTGCGAAAGCAGACTCTGGAGGTGTTGATCATTTTTGCGAAATAGATATAGAAGTTAATATATTTTTAGCAAGCCTAGAACAGTATGCATCAAATTCGAATGGGCAACAAACTGGAATATATTATGTCCCCTCAGAAGTAGGCCCGATGTATTTAGAATATGAATTAGACGGATTTCACTCTACAACGATCAATATGGCAGGTGTCGAATTTAAGCCTCATTCTTACGTAAACGGTCATGTTGTATTCAAAGCTATTATTAATATAGAACCTATCAATTTTGTGGATGAATGTACTGAAAATGAAGGTGGTCTATTAGAATATACCCAACGTCTAACCTTATGGAAAGACAACAGGCCTGACTCCGATTACTTTGCCTCTTGTGACCATACACATCCATATCAGATCTTTTCTTGTGCAGTTTTTGATCATACGGCACAGTTTTGTTCCGCTAGCCCACCTGAATGCGATGATGAAGACCTTAGTGTTGCGGAAAGTGATCTCAGTATTGCTTGCAATGATTGTGGTGAGCAGAATGACTCCGGAGAGGACCAACAACAATCGAGAATGACTAATCCATCTGAACTTGTTACAGTATCGCCCAATCCTGCCATTAATGAGATAACTGTTGCATGGAATAATGATGCAGTAATTCAAAGCATGCTGCTTTATGATCTCAATGGAAGAGTAATCAATTCGATAAACAATTTTGACGATTTACTTTCCAATACAAAAACGATGAACATTAGTCATCTTAGTCCGGGAATTTATTTCCTTAAAACCCAAACGAGTAAGGAAACGGTTGTCACTAAGATAATTAAGAATTAATATTCTTGCCTCTAAACAACAAGCAAGTCTAAAAAAACTTGCTTGTTGTTTTTAATTACCTCAACAAACATACTGGAAGAATGAAAAACAACTTATCCTATATCCTCTGCTTTTTCTTCTTTACTTTTCATTCAATTGGACAGGTTCCCAATACCAATTACATCTCTATTGACTCTTTGCAGAATTTAGTAATAGTTGAGTACGATAAAGGTGATTATGATGCAGCAATCCAGCTTATAGACCCTTTAATTCCTGTATACAAAGAACGACAAGAGTGGATGAATGTAGTTTCTGCATTTAATTTTAAAGGGTACATTTACAATGAAGATAGAGATATAATAAAATATAAAGAGCAGACTTTCCTTGCTTATAACACGGCGATAGAAAAAATCCCTCATGAAAATTTATATCTGGCGCAGATAGCTAATAATATTGCTGTGCATTATGATAATATTGGAAATTATACAAAAGCTGTCCAGTATGCTGAAGAGGTCTTAAAATATAACAATAAAGCGGAAAATGTAAACCCTGAAAATCAACTAAAAAATTATTATAATATTAGCACCTTCTATAATCATATAGGAGATACAAACAAAGCGATTTTCTTTTCACAGAAGTATTTAAAACTCCAAGCCGAAATTTCTACTGATCCTAAAGCCCTGGCTGACACCTATCATAATTTGATTGGCAGTACTTTTAAATTTAATAATCAACTAGACTCTGCCTATTTTTATTTTAAAAAAACGGAAGACATTCTTGATAAGGTAAAATTGGATAATTCTTCAAAAAATCTTAAGATCAGAAACTATCTTTTGATTGCTGAAATTTTAGAAAAGGAAAACAAACAGAAAAGGTTTGCCTATCTCAAGA
>CAYXQH010000235.1:0-8451 GCA_964467425.1 uncultured Saprospiraceae bacterium | reverse complement strand
GGGTGGGGTTTGGGTTGATCTTTTTTATCTTTGTGGCGATGAATCGGTCTATTGATTTAAAAAGGGTGTTTTATTGGGTGGTGGTAGCTATCATTATTTTAGGAATTGCCCTTAGGTTGTTGATGTATGTGCAAAATCGATCTTTATTTATTGATGAAGCTTGTTTGAGTAGTCAGATTGTTGATCGAACGTATGCAGGGTTATTTGACAATTTTGAATTTCAATATGCTCCCCCTTTATTTGCGGTCGGATTAAAAGCAATGACCGATTTGTTTGGCAGTCATGAATATGCGTTGCGCTTGATTCCGTTAATAGCTTCGATAATAGGTCTGCTGTTGTTTTATCGATTGTGTAAAATTTATCTGAAAGAAGGGGATTGTATTTTTCCGCTGTTTCTATTTTCATTTGGGATGCCGATGTTGCAGTATGCAAGCGAGGTAAAACAATATTCGACTGATGTGTTAGTGACCTTGTTATTATTACTGCTTGCCATTCGCTGGCGTATTGAAGATTTTAATAGTAAAAGGGCTATCCTTTTAGCTTTGTTAGGAAGTGTGTTGGTTTGGTTTTCCATGCCCAGTGTTTTTGTCTTGTTTGGTTTCGGAATGTATTACCTAATTGAAGTTTTCAAAAAGCGGAATTGGAGTAAATTAGGCTTTATCGCCTTGCCTGTTTTGACCTGGTTGTTCAGCTTTGCGGTGTATTATTTTACGATCATTAGAAAAGATATTGGCCTGGATAATCTGGAAGATTATCATGCTCGATTTTTTCTTCCGCTCCTTCCAAGTGATCTACATGATTTAGAACGGATCAAAGAAATTTTACTCACCTTTTTTAGAACCTCTATTGGATCTACCGTTATCGCTATAGGTTTAGGAATCCTGAGCTTATTTATGGGCCTGTTCCATTTTATTAAAAAAGATTCCAGGAAGATCATTCTTTTTACCTTTCCAATATTAGCGGCTATGTTGGCTTCTGGTTTGAAATTATATTCTTTGATTCCAAGACTGACTTTATTTTTTGTACCGATTTTAATCCTGTTAATGGCTATTGGAATAGCTCAAATCCTGAAAAAATCGCCACCCGTTTTAAAATGGTTGATGATGATTCCTATTGTTGTCGTTTTATTCAATCAAAAGGGATATCCTTATTTTTATCAACGTTTTGAAATTGAAGAATTGAGACCTGTGCTGTATTATGTGGATACAAAGCTGGAGGAGAAGGATGCTGCTTTTCTCCATTTTCAGGCGAAGAATGCCTATACGTTTTATAGCCAAGAGTATAAAAATGCTGAAGAACTGGTGATTCCGGGTATTATTATTGGAAAGTGGGATGATCTGCCTGAAACCATGAAAATACCCGAAGGAGATCGATTATGGTTGATTTTTTCACATGTTAGTGAAGAAGAAATGCTATTGTATTCTGAGCATATGCAGGGTAGAGGCTATATAAAAATCGATGATTTCCGTCAAAAAGGGGCAGCAGCGATTTTATTTAAGAAGGAATAAAAGATTTTAAATAAAAATAGGGAAAAGGTTTATATAAAAGCAATTTACTATTATTTTTGCCCTATCAAAATAAATTGAGCATGCGTAATGAAAAGTTAAATATTAGAGCAGGAGTTATTGTCACTATTATTGTGGTCGCTACTTGCTTTAGATTTTTATTTATTCCAAATTTTTCTCCAATAGCGGGAATGACCTTATTTGGAGCAGCTTATTTCTCTCGAAAGTATTTAGCGATCATTGTTCCATTTCTTGCGCTGTGGATAAGCAGCATTGTCTTGGATAATGTATTTTATGCGCATTGGTACGATGGATTTCAATGGTTTAGTCAACCATTTGTTTTTGCTGGATTTGGAGCTATTTTGGTTTTGGGTTTTCTTTTATTAAAAAAAGTAAGCTTTGCTCGCGTGATTGGAGCTAGTCTATCGGCATCAGTTGTGTTCTTTTTGATTAGTAATTTTGGAGTTTGGCTTGGTAGCCCTACTTATCCTCCAACTTTTTCAGGATTGATCGCTTGCTACGCTGCGGGGGTTCCTTTCCTTTCAAATCCGGGCGCTGAACATTACTTCTTTTTAAATAGTTTATTTGGAGATTTATTTTTCACAGGACTTTTATTTGGAGCCTTTGAATTAGCAAAATCTAAATTTCCACAACTATCCCTTAGTAGAGCATAAGACACAAAAGACGAGATAAAATATTGATTGGCTTTGGCCAATATAGAGCATTAGGTTTGGAGAAAATAGTAATGAAAACAATGTCGAAAGAGCAAGATGATAATGGACCAGAAACACTGGTAAAGGATGTAGATTATTATGTCGAAGAAGGTAAGTATGTCTTTACAGCTGCCTATCATTCAAAAAGAGGATTTTGTTGTGAGAATAAATGCAGACATTGTCCTTTTGATAGTGAGGATAAAAACAAGGAATAGAAAGGCTAGATTTATAAAGTAAAAAACGCTTATTCGGCATTGCCAAATAAGCGTTTTTTATTGGATATAATTCAAGCTTTATTATAATAGCTTTTTAATCTCTTCTTCTAATGTAAACCTCGGATTAAGTGCCGCAATATTTCCATCACGATCAATTAAGAAGGTTTGTGGAATAGACCGAACCCCATAGGTTTTGGCAGCGATTGAATTCCAATATTGTAAATCACTTACATGGTATTCCCATTCTAACTGATCTTTAGCAATAGCTTGTTCCCATCGTTTTTTAGCAGAGTTAAGTTGGTTGTCTACTTCTTCCTGCGTTTTAAATCGATTCATTAGCTTTGGATTAATTCCATCCAAAGAAACACTATAAACCGTAAAGCCTTGTTTTTTGTACTTTTTATACGTTTCCACAACATGCGGATTTGCTTTTCTACACGGACCACACCAACTCGCCCAAAAGTCTAATAATACTATCTTTCCTTTCAAATCGGATAGTGCAAACTTTTTTCCATTAGGATCTTCTAACTCAATTTCAGGAGCAGGTTTTCCAATTTTAATAAGATCCTTAGCTCTCATCTGAGCAATCCTTGCCTCCATTGAAGAAACATTAGTAGCAAAGTCGGTACTATATTTTGATCCAGGAAGTTGTTTTTGAAGCTTAGCATTTACATCTTTCAATAATCCAACTTTATCGGGATCACTATTAAAAATATTCATTGCTGCAAAAGCTGCTGCCAGTCCATTTGATTCACTTTTAATATAGTTTTCTAAGGTTGACTTATCAAAAGTTCTAGTGGCAAAACCATTCATATTTTTAATGAAATTTTCACTAACAGGTGCTCCTTTGATCGTGTAGCCATATTTATCAAAGGTATTGAGATCGCCTTCGATTTTGAGGACACTTTCTGTCCCATCCAGGATGATATAAGACTTTTTAGCTCCTATTCGTAAACGGTAAATTCCAGGTTCTATAGACTCGTCCATATGCATTTGGAAATTTCCATTTGCATCGATATCTGCCTTAGGATACATGAAATTAGAATTGTCAAAATTAATTTTGTCAAAATAGAGGGAAAGATTCTCAGCATTAGCCAGTTTTCCCTTTATCGTCAAACCACTTGCACTTATGGAGGCTGCCGAATTGCAACTCATCTGAACGGAAAGTGTGGTGATTGCCATTAAAAAGGTCAAATAACTTATTTTTTTCATAATTAATCTGTTTTTAATAAAACGCAAAAATCTGCCTTTAGTGATCCAAAAATGTCACCAAAGTTTAATTAGGTTTTTCGTTTTGTACTACAAAGATAATGAATCCAATTAAATTTTCTTTTTCAAAACGATTTGCTCGGCTCTTTTTTCGATATAACGGTCGTATATTTCTCGAAGAACCGGGTAGTCTAATGAGGTGAAGAATGGGTTTTTTATAGCAAAAACAATTCTCAATTGTAATTGGTCGCCATTCAGGCTTGAATTGAATTTAAAAATTGCTTTTTTACCTTGTGTCATGAGGTTAAGGGGCTGGGGATACTCAATTATTTCATAGCCTTCCGGTACCGTAAAGTTAAGGATATAAGCTTCTTCAAACGGAAAATAGAAATCGATTGGAAGATATCGATTCTTAGCATTGAAAGGGTTACTTTCATAATAGGCATCTATAAAAGGATTAATATACAGAAAATCTTCATTGACCATACTCTGAGATTCATCCAGAATGTCTGCCGATAAGGAAACAGCTTTTGACTTCTCCTCTAAATTTTTGGAAGCTTCTTTACTGATTTTATAGCTAGAATTTTCTTTAATCAAGACCTTATTAAAATAGGATGCAACATCGCTGTTGATCGCTGACATTTGTTCTCGAATTTTTAGTGCTTCATAACCTTTGGCATTGACCTGATAGGTATAATTCAATTTACCTGGCTCAGGAATTTTCATCGTAACGAGTTTGACAATCTTAGTGGATATACTGGATTTTAATGCTACCCAAAAAGGTTTCTTTTTATGCATCACCAAACCTTCACCATTCAAATCTTCTTCATCCAGCTGTGTATAATGCCGGTGTTTATTGGTCGCATCAACTAAGAGGTCTTTTCCAATGATGCGGACATGTGCAATGATATGATTGAATTGAGAATAAAAGGTGATGTTTTTATTAATGAGACCATGCTTTTTAGTACTTATCAATGTAGGCTTGGCATCCAGGCCAGCGCATTTAAGCAGGTTAATGAAATACAAATTGACTTCTGCACTATTGCCTGATTTATTTTCTCTAAACTGTTTAAAGGTTTCTTGCGGAATAAGCCGGTATTTCTTATTCCATTTTATAGTACGCGTAACATGATCATAAATTTTTTGAATTTTCATTTCTTCGCTATCTTCTTCATTGGTCACCTCCGCTACGATAGCATTTAAAGATTTACTGGACTTCAGATATTGCTTCATACCAGTCTGGTTGTACAGATCGGCAGCAACACTTTTCCAATTCGTCATCACACTCACCATGCCTCCCTGTCCTTGATACGAAGCCAATTGAAACTTTAATTTTTCAATATAGTCAAATGGATTAGGGCAGTAGGGTTCGTCCTCGATAGCGGGTAAATTTTCAAGGCTCCAGGTATTGACTGTTTTGCCTCTATATTTATTGATTAAATTTCTACCCTGAAACATGATGTTATAATTTAACCCAGCTCCAATATTTGCGAATACCTGGCTTTTGATGGTAGGGATATCATTTTGGAAAATCCACGATTCGAGATTGGTATAGTTTTCTGAAGCCGTAGTATAAGAATATTCTATAATGGAGCCTACTTGCACTTCCGGAAATGTAAACCTTAATTCAGACCAAGCTTCATTTCTTTTTACTTTAAAAAAATCCTTTTTTCCAACCTTTGTCATTTCAGGTTTGCCATTGATGATGTTAATGGTTTGAGCATGGTTAGTAGTGATTTGCTCACTTCCGCCTTTATGATAAAATGGGATAAGTACATTCGCATAATCTTTACCATCTTCCTTCAAGATTTTAATTCTGGTATGTCTTCGGATAATAACTCCACCACCTCTGGTAACATTGATTTTTCCATAATCACAAAGCACGACTGCACTAGCACTGCTATCGAATTCAACGATATTTAAATCCACTTCAGCTTGTGAGATTTTGCCCCATTTCATGGGATCTTTTTGTCCGGACAATAGGGTGGAAACGAATAGGAAAAAGAAGAAAATACCTTTTTTCATGCTAAATATTTTTACTGTTACTAAGATACTTTGTTATCCTGTGAAAATCCAAATTCAACTATCCTTTTGTCTAGAAAAGGTGAATAGGAGATTTGATAAGCCATTTTGGATTGTTTTTTGATATTTAAAGCAAAGAGCTATCTATTTTAAAAAATACTAGCTTTTTATTCCTACTCCCAAATTATTCCTAATACTACGGTCCATACTAACCTGAAAGAAGTCATTGATGTTAAATCAAGGCTTTAACATTTCCAATTTTTCATAATTTCTATTGTTTTAACAAAACGAATAGTTTATTTATTCTCTCAACCAACCGCTCTCGTATGAAAAATTTAAAAGTAATGTTCTTACTGACAATGTTATTAGGTGTCTCTATTCTTGGATGCCAAAAAAAGGATGCTATAGAGGATCCTATTATTGAGATTGAGGAGGAAGATCCTCCTATCGACGAACCTGATGAAATGCCTGAAGAAGCCGATGAAATTCTGGTGTCTCTACCTGGGGCTACTGAACAACAACAGGAATATGATATCTGTATGGTTAATTTTATTATCATCAACAATGCTTTACGCAAAATGCTTATTGAAACCTATGTGATGGCTAATGTCGTCGGGATGCCAGGTTTTCATGGTGGAGCAGACTCAAGAAATTCTTGTCCTGAATCATCGTTGACAGATATGATTAACTATCCAACGACACTGGTCCTCGATTATACCACTGCTGGTTGTTCTCCTGCTACAGGATTGACCGTTGCAGGTATTTTAGAAGTAGACTTTTCAGGACCGATTGATCAGGCAGATACAGAAATCACTTTGCGTCCAAATGCAGATTTTTCCGTATCGGGTCATAATATAAATGTATCTGATCCTCAGGCTTTAAAATTAAATACTGAAGATGGCTTTTCTTATGAATTGAGTATAGCTACCGGAGAAAATATTTCGGTTACCAATACTAATGGTGGTGTTACACAAGCAACCTCGATTGGACCTAATGTATTATTGTATGATGATAATGGGACCAATTCTGATCCGACCGATATTTTGGATGATGTTTTTACTTTTGATTTTGAAGATTTAGAAACACAGTGTGGAAATGGCTCTTCTCTGGTTATGCAGTCTACAGAACCTTTGGTGTATGACCTGACCTGCGATTGTATTCAAGATGGAATCGTAGAATCTTATGAAGATAGAGCGCATGTTCAAACCGTTGATTTTGGTTATCCTGCTGTTGATGGGGAAGAAGGTGTTTGTGATGATGAAATTCTTGTTACCGATCATATTACGGAAAGAGATTCAGACGAAGTGATTGCTTGTCCATAGAAAATAGCCTGGCAGCAAGCTTAGACTGCAATAAGGTTCAAGCATAAGTCTCTAACTCAAGTTCAATTTTGGCCTTGAATTTTGAGCTTATGCTTGAACTTTTACATTTATCTCCTTTCATATTATCCAACCTATAGGAATCTTCCCAATTTTTTGAATACTCTTAATTAGAATTGAAAATAAATTCTATTTTTGCAACTTAAAAACCAGAGGGTCGTTATAAAAAACGTCCTTACACATCCCAATAACCCTTTCTTTTTTCCCTATTTAACCGAAATAGATTTTTTAGCTTAAGAATTGAAATTTTAAGAGTTTCCCTAAAGTGTTATTCCCCGAAGTAAAGAATTTACTTAACAAACAATTTTATAATGACACTGCAAACAAAAACACTCTTAGTACTTATGGTATTTGGGATCTTTTTTATAGGATGCCAAAAAGAAAAGGATATCAATAATGATATCATTGTAGAGATAACACCAGATGACGACTCACCTACAGATGATCCTACTGATCCAATGGATGATCCGTCTTCTGAAACTTCAGGATCTACTGTTGATGCACCAAATGTTGCCTATACGCAATGTGCAAAGAACTTTGTTTTAATCAATAAAATGCTTAAAAAATTATTGATCGAAACCTATGTGCAAAGTGCGCTAACGGATATGCCTGGTTTTCACAGTGGTGAGGCAGATACCAGAGATATGTGTCCGGATGCGACCTTATCTGATCCCACTAATTATCCAACAACTTTAATGCTGGATTATGGTGCAGGAGGATGCTCTCCAGCTACGGGTTTAACCGTTGCAGGAGATTTGGAAGTAGACTTTACGGATGAAGTTGGTGCAGCAGGTACGGTCATTACGATTCGTCCACAGGATAACTTTTCAGTATCTGGCTATGACATCGATGTATCAGGACCGAATGCTTTAGTGCTTACTGCTGACGCTACAGATCCAGAATTATTTTCGCTCGCTATTGGTAGTGGTGAGAATATAACAATCACTGATCCAAGTGGTGCAACTACACAGGCTACGAGCATCGGAACAAATTCATTGGTCTATGATGATAATGGTACTAATGATGATCCAACCGATATCCTTGATGATATATTTGAATTCGAATTTGAAGATTTAGAAATCGCTTGTGGAGATGGTACGAATTTGACCATGCAATCAGAAGAACCACTCGTCTACGATTTGATGTGTGATTGTATTGAAGCAGGGGTGGTTGAATCCTTTGAAGGTAGAGATCTGATTCAAACGATTGATTTCGGCTATCCTGCAACAGGCGGCGAAGATCCGGTTTGTGATGATGAAATTGAGGTAACCAACCATGCAACTGATCGATCACGAATGGATACGGAAACCATTAATTGCCCGTAAAACTCAGGAGTGATAAGTGAAAGGTGAGGAGAACGAATTTTCTTTTTACCTTTCATTCCTCATTCCTCATTCCTCATTCCTCA
>CAYXQH010000234.1:0-8469 GCA_964467425.1 uncultured Saprospiraceae bacterium | reverse complement strand
AAATTTGAACCTGGCTCGTTTCATTAATCACCTGATAATGCGGCTCATAATGTGGGTCTTGTCCTTCTACCTCATAGCTGTCATCTAAAACACCTGATTTGAAAAGTGTATCGCCCTGTTCTGTAATAACTGTGAATTCAATGAAGGCTCTTCGACTCGGATATCCTGAAGGAAATTTATGCCCGGCTTTATTATTTAAAACCACTTTAAAATAAGCAGAGTCAACGTCAAGATTTTCTAATTCTAAAGACATATCCAATGTATTTAATTGAAGCATGTCATAGGTTTTAAAAAGAGTCTCAAGGAAATTTTCATCAGAAGCATCAATATCTAAAGCCTCTTTGTTCTCCTGCATTAATCTTATCATAAAGGTATTTGCTCCAATCATATCATGCAGACCAAAAGGGAATCTTTTTGGTAGAAAAAGAAAATTATCAGAAACGATGACAGAATCTTCCAGCTGTGGCATATGGCAACCCTGGCAACTAACCGAATCTGTATTGTACTGAGAGTTGAGCCATTCATGATAAGTGGCTTGTTCGACAAAAGTAGTTCCAGTAAAGTTTCCTGCGAGATCGACAGACTCTGTGATTAAGGTATGACAAGAAGCACATATTCCTGCATCATTGATATGCTCGCTTTGAATAGGCGTAAAGCCTACAAAGCTAGCCATCGGTGGCGCAAAAGGATTTTCATGAGGACCATATTGTACTCGACTCGTATCATAGGTGATTTCTCCTGAGAATTGTTCCGCCAGATTTTCTTCACTTATCTGGTGACAAGCACCACAAGAAACACCATCTAAACCAATGGTATCGATCATAAGATCGGACATCAAATAATGAGCATTACCATTAAATTTTGAGGTGTAATGTCCCATTGGAGCATGGCAAGATGTACATTTATCTTGAAGCTCCTCACTATGTTGTGGATTGACTAATACTTCATGACTTACTTTTGCTCTCCAGAAAGGATCTTTTGCAGAGTTTGCCATCATAGAAGTTCGCCAGTCATCATAAATGTTTACATCATTTCCTTCACTATCTACCAATGCAAATCCATCCAGATCAAAACCATGACATCCTCCACAATTTCCCTGTGTAGGAAAATATTGGTTGGAATCAATGGAAGCAACCATTAAGGGAGCATGAATTCGTTTTATGTCATCAATAGAGTAGGAGGCTTTTAAGTTTTTCTCTACAGGGATCAAACTCAATACAATTACAATGAGGACAATGGAGGCAGAAAATATTAGATTACGCGCATTCTTCATGACAACTATTTTCAATTTTTCTTAAAATTCCGATATTTTCTACACATGGGCAAATAAAAAGCATAACTACTTGTGTATAGATAGAGGCAAATCAACAAATAAGTCCATATTATTTGATTTGATATCTTCTTAAATATCGATGTATGCCTAAAATTGCTTATTTTGATGATAATTATGAACAAGCCGTTATCGAAAGGGGTTTAATTTTCAATGTTCTAAATACCTTACTTTATGGCTAAACTTTACTTTTATACTTTTCTAATTGGTTTTCTTTTCTCCAATGTTAATGCTCAAATCTGTCCATTAATACCTCACCAGTATTCTCATACGATTCCTCAAGATAATGGGTTTAATTTTTCTAATCAAAATCAGTTGCTTTCTGATGTAGACCGAAGTACTGAATTGATCGTAGCAATTGCCGATATGAATGGAGATAAGCTCGATGATATTATTCGATTGGATAATGGTAGGACTTTGCATATCGAATACCAAACAATTGAAGGCGAATTTTTTACCTATACCTTTGGAGATGTTTCATCCTCCGGTCAATGGAGCCTGACTATTGCGGATGTTGACGATAATGGATTTAAAGATATTATCCTGGGAGGTTTATTTGATGGTTTAAAATTATTATTGGCCTCAGATGATGGATCTTTTTATACTTCATCTATCTTACCAGCGAGTGCTGATTTCTTTGCGCAAGGTTCAAATTTTATAGATATCAATGAAGATGGCTTAGTCGATGTTTTCGTATGCAGTGATGAGTCGGAAAGTAAGATATGGGAAAATACTGGAGATGGAAATTTTCAAGCGGCTGATGATTGGATAGATATGGCAACAATACCTGTTTCTGATAATTCTGGAAATTATGCTTCCGTCTGGACGGATTTTGATAATGATCAGGATTTGGATTTGTACATTTCTAAATGTCGAACTGATGTGGAATCTTCAGATGATCCCAGAAGAATTAATCAGCTTTTCGTTAATGACGGAAATAATAATTTTTCTGAAATGGCAGAAACCTATGGCCTTAAAAATGGGGGACAAACCTGGACTTCAGATTTTCAGGATATTGATAACGACGGAGACCTGGATTGTTTTTTAGTCCAACATTTTGAACCCTGTCAATTATTGATTAATGATGGTACGGGACATTTTTCAGATGGCACAGCTAGTAGCGGACTGAATATTACGACTAATTATTTGCAGGGAATTTTAAGAGATTTTAATAATGATGGATTCGTAGATATTTTGCTTGCAGGAACGCAAGGGTATCAATTTTTTGAAAATAATGGTAATGGAACCTTTATCGAAATTGAAGACCTTTTTGGTAATTATTTAATGGGAACCTTTGCGATTGGTGATTTGAATCATGATGGATTTATAGATGTCTATGCTGGTTCTCCCACTAACGATGATGTCTTGTGGATGAATGATAAAAACGATCAAAATTATCTTGCCGTCAATCTGGAAGCAACAAACAGTCATTCTAATGCAATTGGAACTCGCCTGATGCTTTACGGCGAATGGGGTGTTCAAATAAGAGAAGTTCGAGCTGGAGAAAGTTATGGAATTGCAAATAGTTTTACACAGTATTTTGGAATCGGTGCGTTTGGAGCAATTGACTCCTTATGTGTTTTATGGCCTTCCGGAACAATTGAAAAATTTGAAAATCCAGCCATCAACCAGTTTTTAAATATAATAGAAAACGATTGTGCTTTTCCAGATTGTTTTATTTCAAGTGAAGAAGGTTTAATCTTATGTTCGGGAGATACGATAACATTAAATGCACCAATAGGTAATAGCTATAATTGGTCGACTGGAGCAAATACTTCTTCTATAGAAATTGTGGAAGGAGGCAGTTATACAGTGACGGTTACCAATGCTTATGGCTGTACCGCCATTTCAAATCCTGTTTTTATTGAACAAGATCCTATAGAAACACTTCCTCAAATTACAGTGCTTGGACCGATGACTTTTTGTGAAGGAGGGAATACTATTTTGAGCAGTTCGACTGCAGATCAATATGAATGGTCAACAGGTCAAACATCGAAAAACATTGTGATTTTCAATTCGGGAGAGTACTTTGTTACGACACCTGGTATCTGTAATGATGTGACTTCAGAGTCGGTGGAGATCGTTGTTATTCCAAAACCAGAAACGCCTATGGTTGAAAATGACACTATTGCTGAGGTTCCAGGTATGGGCGTTTTAACCGCCACTGGTGCAAATGTTTTTTGGTATGCTACACCGAACGGAGGCAATTCGCTTGGATCAGGGAATTCTTTTCAGAGTCCTCAGATTAGTGAAACCACATCCTATTATGCACAGGATATTACTGTTGCTGGTAACCTGGAATGTAAAAGTAATCGGGAGGAAGCTTTGGTCGTTTTTGATTCGACAACACAAATTATTGAGCTTTCTGAGCAAACACTCTTTTCTGTCTTCCCAAATCCAGCAGATGATTTTATAGTTTTAAAAAAGGAAAGTATTGATGATAAAACTTTTAGTATCCAACTAATCAATGCAGCAGGTCAAACTATTTTTAAAAAATCAGATGTCCTGGATCAAGAAATTTTTATAAATACATCAACCTTTATAAACGGATTCTATCTTTTAAATATTCAATCAGGGGAAGATATCTTTTATAAGAAAATGATAATTCAAAAAAGATAAGCTTTGATGATAAACGGTATTCGACTTTTGTAATTCGATTTTCCGAATGACTACAGCCGAATACCGTTTATAAGAACAAAAAATATTAATTATTAGCCAGGTTTGTATTCGCTCTAAAGTTTAGCTCATTAACGGCATCTGAAATTTCGTAACCTAATCGCAAGCCTTCAGTACAATCCATTCGCATATGTACACCTAAAGGAATTCGTGAAAAGGCATTCTCTGCAGCCATTTCTTTCATAGATCTAAAGGTTCTTGGTTTACCTCTAAATTCTGTTCGACCTTCATGTGAGCGGTCTGTAAAATTTATATTGTTTCCAAAGTAATCGATAAATACGCCAGCAGCAGCTGAAGCAAATGTTGAGTGACCAGATGGATAACCCGGGAAACCTGGATTTGGCCACCATACTAGTGTATATAAATTCGTTTGAAAATCAGGGTCAATGAATTCATGGATATAATTATTTGGACGCATGACATTGTACTGGTATTTGTATTTCCAGGTTGCGACTGCAGCATCGTTTAATGCGAAGCCTATTTTTAAGTACATGGTCAAGGTCTCTGCTAAATCTGAATCAAACTTCTTAATCAGTTGATTTGAAAGTGAATACTGTCGAGCAGGAGGGCTGAACATCATACCTTCTACATCATCACTCCAAAACTCAGCTATCCATAATTGTTCTCCATCTTCTGCCTTAGCAGCATTGCTTTCCACATAACATTCTTTCATGTCCGCGAAGTATAGCGAGTTAGTATCTTCACTATACTCGATAGGAGGTACCGTCGTTGTTTCTTCAGGTGCTATGACAAACGTTCGTACAGATCCCCAGTATGGGAATAAAGATCTATCTGCATCAGCAGAGTGGTACCACAATCCAGGTCCAATTGGAGGATCATAAGAATGAGGTTGAGGATCCAGAATTTGTGCTTCAGCAGCTTGATCTGTTTGACTGTATGCAATTACCTGATTGGCAACATAGGTTCCCCATTCTTTCGATGCTTCAATCTCATCATCAGGCGTTCGAGAAGAATACTCTCTTTCGAGTTGTGATTCTAAATTATCAATTTGAGCATCTGCTGTAGTAGGGGTGTTATAAATAAAATGATCCATTGATCTTGCAAAGCAAGTATTGAGTGCGATTTCCCAATTAATATCGTCAGGGAGTTCGTCATAGTTTATCTCTAAGCCTTGTAATCTTTGTTGATTAGAAGATTGGTTAGAAATACCCGGTACAGCGGTTTCGTAGGAAGCAAGGTAAATATAAGCGAATGATCGAGCGCTTGCATTTGGACGCATTCCTGTTGCATATCGTTCAATTTCCAGCATCAATTGAGTCCATTCGTAGACCACATCGTGATCGAGATTGGAAACATTCATCCCGTTGTTACCATTTCCGTTACCGTTACCATTCCCATTGTTTCCGTTTCCGTTGCCATTGTTGCCATTTCCATTCGCGTTGCCATTTTCAGTTATGGTTTCTCCGACCTCTTCCGTAAAGGCGTCATCTTTTTTACATCCTTGAAAAATTAAGCCCAACACCATTGATAGGATTAATACTTTGATTTTACTTCTCATGTGATTTCAATTTTAAGCAATCTTGAATTATGCAAAGCTGCTTTTTGTGATAAAATAGGAATACAGTCAATTAGTCTGCGTCCTTTTTACATGCAAATGTGTTGGTGATCGATATTACGGCCGCTAATCGATGGAAGCACATTTAGTTTTAAAAAGTAAATTGAAATCAAATAAAATTTATTTTTGTGTTGAATAAATCGTTGTAGATATAATAGAGACAGGCGAGTTTTGAAAAGACCTACTTTTTAATTTAATTTCTTTTAACTTTAATAATAAATTTATTCAGTCCTTTAATCTAAAATAATAAAAACCAAAGCATGAAAAATCAAATAATGTTATTGTTGCTAGTAAGCACCTTTGCTTTTGTTAGCTGTGGAATTGATAAAACACCACTGACAGAAGACCAGAAAAAATATGCTGGGAAATGGGTGTCCACTGATGGATCGTGGATTCATATATTAAATGATGGAACCGGGAGCCTGGAACATGGGGCGACTTCTGTAAGTGGCGGACAAGCAACCATTAGTGCTAACCAAATTGAAATTGGTCTGTTTGGCATCAATAAGACCTATACCATTGATAGCCCACCGTATGATGAGGACGGAAAAAAGAAGATGAAATTAAATGGAGCTGTTTTTACCAAACAGTGATAATTGGATTCTATAAAAAAATCAATGAAAAATTTTCTACTCTTAATTTTTAGTCTGCTTCCTGCTTATATTTTCGCCCAAATTAATCCAAAGAATATTACCATTGTTCGGGATCAATGGGGCGTACCACATATCTTTGCAAAGACTGATGCGGAGGTAGCATATGGTTTAGCATGGGCAACAGCAGAGGATGACTTTAAAACCATTCAGGAAACATTACTCCCTATAAAAGGATTATTGGGCAGAGAAAAAGGAGTCAAAGGTGCTGTCCTTGATTTCGCAGTACAATTGATGGATTTGGATCAATTATTAGATGCAAAATATGAATCTGATTTAAGCCCTGAGTTTAGGAAAATAACCGAGAGTTATGCACAAGCGATGAATGCTTATGCTGAAAAATTTCCTAAAGAAATTCTCAATAAAAAATTATTTCCAGTTGAAGGTAAAGATGTCATTAAAGGATATGTAATGGCCTTGACTTTGCTTTCAGGTGTTCAAAATGACTTAGGTCGTATTATTTCAGGCTCGATAGGATTATACGAAAATGCTCCATTGGGTTCGAACGCCATTGCTGTAAACAGTAACAAAACTCAAGATGGACAAACCTATCTTGCCATCAACCCGCATCAGCCTTTGGAGGGACCGTACTCCTGGTACGAAGCGCATTTGGTGAGTGAGGAAGGACTGAATGTAATGGGTGCAACGCTGTTTGGCGGGATGCATGTTTTTGTAGGAGCAAACGAAAATTTAGCCTGGACTCATACGGTCAATCATCCTGATTTTACAGATGTATACAAATTAGAAATGCACAAGACTGAAAAATACAAATACTTTTTTGATGGAAAATGGGAAACACTTCAAGAGGAAAAAGTAAAATTAAAAGTCAAGATTTTTGGATTTCCCCTTGGGGTCAATCGAAAGTTTTACAGAAGTAAACATGGGGTCGTGTTAAAGAGTAAAAATGGAAATTTTTATGCCATTCGTTTTCCTTCTAATCATACTGTCAAAGGAGCAGAACAATGGTATCAAATGAATAAAGCAAAGAATTTTAATGAATTTAAATCTGCTTTGAAAACGCTGGGCGTGTGTACGACAAATATGATATACGCTGATAAAGAGGATAATATTTTCTATTCCAGTTTAGGGCTTTTTCCAAAAAGGAATCCAAAATATGATTGGAAAAAAGTCTTGCCAGGACATACTTCTGAAGTCGTTTGGGGCGAGGACTTTCATAGCTTTGATAAAATTTTCCAAATAAAAAATCCGTCTTCAGGATATCTTGGCAATTGTAATCATAGCCCTTTCAATGCCACTGCACCTGGTCAAAATATTGATCCTTCTTCGATTAATCCAACATTTGGATATATGTCCGGAGAGAACAATCGCTCTGTTCGATTACATCATTTATTAGGAACATCCGAAAAGATTTCCTATGAAGATTTTAAGCGTATAAAATTTGACAGGGACTGGCATAGTCCTGCGCATGTTTATTCCTTCCTCCAGCTGGAATCATTACTGCATCTTAATCCTCAAAATTATCCAAAACTTGCAGATTGCATTTCAATTCTTAATAACTGGGATCGGAAAACCAATATAGAAAGTGAGGGGGCAGCCATCTTTGCTTTGACCTATTATTACATTCAAAAAGACTTAAAGAAAAAAGGGATATTTCCGAATGAATATGAATTGACAGAAACTTACCTTATTGAAAGATTGAAAGAGACGCGCAAGCATTTGAAAAGGCATTTCAAGAAAATTAATGTCCAATTAGGCGACCTCCAGCAACACATTCGTGGAGATAAAAAAATTCCTATTTGGGGTACGCCAAATGTCCTGGCTGCCATGCATGGAAAACCTTATAAAAAAGGTCGATTCAAAATTTGGGCCGGAGAGTCTTATGTGGCAATAGTTCGATTTACACCTCAGGGTGTTCAATTTGAATCTATTGTGCCTTATGGAACTTCTAACCATCCAGAAAGCCCTCATTATGACGATCAAATGGAAATGTATAGTCGACAAGAGTTAAAAAAAATGACCTTAAACAGAGAAGAAGTTTTAAAAAATGCAAAACGGACCTATCATCCGGAGTAGAAAAGATTCTATTTCCTTTCACTTATGTAGGTTATGTAGCCATATTTCTCAAACGACTTTTTTTACTTTTATTTTTAAAATTCGAACCTATCATTATTTTGTCCAATTACTTATAAATAAAAAACCGAAGCATTCTACTGAATACTTCGGTTTAATTACGCTGGGTGAAAGACGGGATTTGAACCCACGGCCTCCTGAACCGC
>CAYXQH010000233.1:0-8511 GCA_964467425.1 uncultured Saprospiraceae bacterium | reverse complement strand
GTATTAACTTGTGAAACCAGAAGAGGTGTTTGTAATAAGTGTTATGGTAAAAATATGGCTACTGGTCGTATTGCAGAGATTGGTGATGCAGTAGGAATTATTGCTGCACAGTCAATTGGTGAGCCGGGTACTCAGTTAACACTTCGTACCTTCCACGTTGGGGGTATCGCTTCTGTATCGAAAACAGAGTCCGAACTGACATCTAAGTTTGATGGAAAATTAGAGTTTGATGGTGTAAGAACAACTACATCTACAGACGATGAAGGTAATAAAGTAAATGTTGTACTTTCTCGTGCAGGTGAAATTAGAATAGTTGATCAAGAGACTGGAAAAGTATTTGGTTCTAACCACATTCCATACGGAGCGACGCTTCATGTAACAGATGGTAAATCAATTACTAAAGGAGATCCAATTTGTGAATGGGATCCGTTTAATGCAGTAATTGTTTCTGAATTTGCTGGTATCACTAAATTCGAAGAGATTATTGAAGGAACTACCTTTAGAATTGAAAGAGATGATCAAACAGGATTCGCTGAAAAAGTAATTACAGAAGCTAAGAGTAAACGATTGATTCCTACGATTCATATCACCAATAAAAAAGGAGAAATCCTTAAGAGTTATAACCTTCCTGTAGGAGCTTATATTTCTATTGAAGAAGGTGTGGATGTAAAAGCAGGACAGAAGATCGTTAAGATTCCTCGTAAGCTTGGTAAGATTCAGGATATCACCGGTGGTCTTCCACGGGTAACAGAATTATTCGAAGCACGTAATCCTTCAAATCCTGCAACTACTGCAGAGATTGATGGCGTTATTTCTTTTGGAAAAATCAAACGGGGTAACCGGGAGGTTTTTGTAGAAGATGAGAAGAGTGGCCAGAAACGTAAATACTTAGTTGGACTTTCTAAGCACGTACTGGTGCAGGAGGGTGACTTCGTAAGAGCGGGAATGCCATTATCTGATGGATCAATTGCACCTAGAGATATTTTGAATATCAAAGGACCTGGTGCTGTTCAATATTATTTAGTGAACGGTGTTCAGGAAGTATATCGATCTCAGGGTATTACCATTAACGATAAACATATCGAAGTGATCGTTCGTCAAATGATGCGTAGAGTTCAGATCGAAGATGCAGGAGATACTCGCTTCTTAGAAGGCGAAGCTGTAGAGAAATTTGAATTCTTAGCTCAAAATGACTGGATCTACGATAAGAAGTTTGTTGAAGATGGCGGAGATTCTTCTAAGTTGAAGCCAGGACAATTAGTTACTTTACGTCAATTGAGAGAAGAGAATTCTTACTTGAAACGTAATGATAAAGGAATTGTGAAATACCGTGATGCGGTTCCTGCGACATCAAGTCCATTGCTACAAGGAATTACAAAATCGTCACTTGGTGTATACAGTTGGATTTCAGCTGCATCATTCCAGGAAACGACTAAAGTATTAAGCCAGGCAGCAATTTCGGCTAAACGTGATTACTTAGATGGTTTGAAAGAAAATGTAATCGTCGGTAAGAAAATTCCTGCGGGAACTGGTTTACGTCGATACGACAAACTTAGAGTAATGAGCCAGGAGGCTTATGATACGCAACAAGCTCGTAGAGCTCATTTTGAAGAAGTTGAAGAAATGGATTAATCTCCATTCAATAATAAATATTAAAAATCCCGGATTTTGGTCTGACCAGAATTCGGGATTTTTTTGTTTTACCTTCAGTGGTTTTTTAAAAGAATATAGAAGTTGAAATTAAGCTTGCTTGAGTAAAGTGCTTTTATAAGCTTCAAAGTACTTCCCAATATACTTCCCAATAATATCAAACTCTAGATTTACCTGACTTCCTTTTTCTAAAAACTTAAATGTGGTATGCTCATAAGTAAAAGGAATAATTGCTACGGAAAAGCTATTTTCAATCGGTTCTACAACCGTAAGACTAACGCCGTTAATACAGATAGATCCTTTGTCCACCAGTAAGTGTTCAGGAGTAGGTTGATAACTGAATTGGTAATACCAACTTCCATTTCGTTCTTCTACTCCGAGACAATTCACTGTTGTATCAACATGTCCTTGCACCATATGTCCATCTAATCTTGCAGAGGAGAGCATCGCTCGTTCAAGGTTTACCGAATCTCCAACCTTTAGCTGATTAAGGTTGGTTTTCTTCAGCGTTTCTTCAATTGCTGTAACAACATAAACATCGTTCTCGATTTTTACGACGGTTAGACAAACGCCATTATGACTTACACTTTGATCTATTTTTAGTTCAGAAGTGATCGAAGAAGAAATACTCAAATGTAGATTCGTTCCCTCTTTCTCTATATGCTCCACTTTTCCTAAAGTCTCAATAATTCCTGTAAACATCTATGATTAGTTTTTTAGTAAATATACAAACTTAGTTAAGGAGAATCCATATGTTCGAAAATATAAAATCGAGTTAGGAAAATTAAGAATTTAAAAAGGGCTAAGATGTTAAGTACTTAACTCCCTTAGCCCTTTTTAAATTCTTGACCGTTGATTTTTATCTGTTTCCTCGAATAATTTGAATGGAGCCTTGTAAAATTTCAGGGTTTTGAACAATGCCGGCAACCCGTTGTTCAAAAACTTTACAAGTATAATAATAAACCCCTTCACTAAGGTCTTCTCCTTTTAGGTTTTTACCATTCCAATTAATTTCCGGATCAATACTTTCAAAGACCAAATTCCCCCAGCGGTTATAGATTTGTATTTCTATACTTTCTATAAAACAGAAAGGGAAGGGGATAAATAAATCATTAGCATTATCACCATTAGGTGTAAAGACATTGGGTAAGTTATAAATTGGACAATTATCTTTGCAGACAATATTGCTAAATGCACTTTCATTGAAAAAAGTATCTATTGCTGTTACAGCATAGCAACCAGCAATTCCCATATCCGGAAAATGCTCATAAGTTGTTATAGTTGAAATCGGAATAGTTTCTACCAACTGGAATTCAGCTCCTTCAAAAGGTGCATAATATACATTGTAGGAAACGACATCATCCGTCTCTTCACAAATTTCAATTGGGTTTTTCCATTCCAGATTGTTGACCAGATTATTTTCAGATTCACAATTTGAAGCTCCAACAGATCCTAGCTCATCACAAATGTTTTGAACTTCTAATTCTGGTGGACAAGGAGGAATAGTATCTAGAGGAATACCACAGTCTTCCTGAGAATCATTTAAAATAGGATTGATAATCCGTTCTATGCCATAAGAGCCAATGCTTGTGATTTTATAACAATATTCTTTGCCATTTATCAATCCAGTATCAGAATAGAATGGCTCAGTTGAAACACCTATCGAATCAAAAGCAGTCCCAGCATTATTTTCTCGATAAATAATATAACTATTATTATCCCATGGAACATCAAACTCCCAGGAAAGATTATTTATGTTATCTGTAGAAGCGATCGAAAGAAATACTGATGATGCAGGTTGTGTAAAACCATTGGCCGGTTCCGGACTCGGGTTGGAGAAAAATTCTATTTTATAGCTATAAGCTTGATCCGCAGTATTCAATCCACTATCTGTGAACATGGTATCATTTGCTAATGCAAAAGTAGGCGAATTAAACTCTGCGCCTGGTATAAATTGAAAGTCATTATCCGGGGGACTTATCCCAATCGCTCGGTACAATTTATAAATATAAGGACCGGGATTCGCGACGGTATCTAAATCTTCTGGAATCGGTTTTGACCATTGGACTTTAATTTCACCTGTATTCGTATCTGTAGAAAGAACCGAAACATTGGTAATCAAAGGAATATCACGACTCAATTGAACACAAATAGAATCAGAAGGAAGACTAGAAACCCAGTTGAAAGGTAAATTCGCCGCAGATAGCTGCGCAAAACGCCCTTCTACCCGATAACAATAGGTTTTCCCTCGTTCTACTCCTTCATCAATAAAACTATATCGATTATTCGTTACATCCATAATTGGTATAGTCGTGAGTAATGTGAAACCCATGCCTTCTAATCCAGGATTACAAGTATCGATAGGAAGTGCACCGGCACCTTCTTTTCTCCAAACATTAAAACCTTGGAAATAGTCATCCATAACATCATCACAAGCATAAGGTAATTCCCAATCAAGATCGACCCTTCCACTTCCTGGTTCGGCTTGCAAATCGAGAGGAGGAGGTCCAACCACCTTTATACGAACAGTTTTGAGTGTAGACAAATATATGGTGTCTCCGGAAGAAACAATCGGAAAATTATCTACCGCACGAAATATGACGGTGTAATATTGATCGGCAATATGTTCGCACTTGGTCTCCCAAACGAAATTGCCCAATAAGGGCTGAGGCTGATAACCAGCAGCAACATTAAAACTTGCAGGACTAAAATTAAAATCAAGCGGAGCTCCAAAAGCTTCAACCGCAACCAATTGATCTGATTCAGCTAATGGAGCGGTAGCGGAGACAGGAATTTCTAAGGTCTCACCAGCTATTACACAAACCTGATCAATCGTCTCAATTTCAGGAGGCATATTATCACAAGTGACCACTAATATTTGCATATCCCGAATCATGGTATCAATCGGCATTCCATTTCTATATTGGATAATATACATGGCTATATTATATTCTCCGGCTTCTTGTGGTGTAGACCAGGTAAAGGTTCCCGTTACAGGATTCAAGGAATGGCTATCCATGAGCGATGGATTAACCTCACTTGGAAACTCGTAAAGCGGAACAGGAGAATTTATGCCTTGAAATGGTACGATTAATTCATAAGATAAACTATCGCCATCTGGATCCCATGCATTTGGATTATGAATAAAAGTTTGATTAACACATGCGATATCGATAGGAGGTTGCGATAAAATTGGAGAGTTGTTTTCTCCTTGAAATATTGGATTGAAAAAGGTTACTGTTGTTTCTAAATAAAAAGGAACGTTTTCCGAATTTGGCCAATTAACATTTAAAATTCCACCATTTCTATTCGGGTCAGTCATCGATATGTTATAGTGTGCTATACCAGGATAAGTATGGATCGCAACATATTTATTCACTTTTGTATCATTTGCTAATAGAACGCCATTACCATTGCCATTGACCCGACCTACTCTTTCGCAAGGACCATTATCCGACCAGCAGATATCGACGGTATCCCGGTCAGCTGCAACACTACTCGCTTTGGTATAAGTGGTGATCGTGGCTTCGATGGTCAAACCATCAATAATTCTATAGGTGATTTCTCCTGCACGATTGTGTGTTCCATATGCATCTTGTAAACCAAAACACAGAAAGAAAGCAAGAAGAACGGGTAAAAAACGTAATTGTCGATTCATACGAACGCTATTTGTGGTATACAAAATAGGAATAATCGGGCAGAAAGGTTATTCAAAAGATATCAATTCATAGCTTAGAAGTCGGTTAAACTTCATTTTTTAAACTTGAAAATAAGTTTTTTCAATTAAATAAAAGAAATCTAAGCTTCGTCCTATTTAAAAAACGTAAAATTTTAATAAATAGTTTGTTGATTTTTACGGTTTTAAGTCAAATTTGTTCGAAATAGGTAAGTATTGGTCAAACCTGTCCTTTACTGTACAGAATGGCTCCGCGTATGGGTAGGTCGCGATTTAATTCATTGATCGTTTTTAGATAAAATTTTTCCTCGACTTTTGTTGTTCAAACTTATTCTTGTTAAATGCATTGGATTGTCCTTTTGCGATGGAAAGCGATTGCCATTCAGCTCCTTTTATGGCTTTTGCTAACAAAACGAGCTGCCCAACATGATAGCTATAATGAGCTAATTGTCGATTGATGGCTTCTAAAACACTATGACCTTCATTTCGGATATAGGCAACCTTGTCGAGATCTTCTACACTTAAATGATCTACCGCATCAAATACACAAGCCCAGCCTTTTTCCCAATAGTCGATAACGGCTTCTTTGGATTCAAAATCATCGACAAATTCCGTTTCTCGATTTCTCCATTCTTTCTCCCCATCGGAGGTCAAAAAATCGGTCCAACGAGAAAGAGCATTTCCAGCTACATGTTTTGCAATAGCAGCGCAATTATTGGAGTTTTCTTCAAAACGAAAATGAATTTCTTCTTCTGACAATCGTGCTAAAGACTGGTCGCCCATTGATTTGTAATATCGAAATAGCTTGCGGATATTTTCCAGATAATTTTCTTTAAAAGTCATACGCTTTGTTTAAGTGAGTCTCTTTACCTTAAACAAATAACGCTTTAAACCAACTTTAGGTTCTGTAGGCAGGCAGATAAACTTTCTTCCCAATGCGGGATTTCAATATCAAAAGTAGTTTTAATTTTATGCTTATTGAGTAGACTGAAATGTGGTCGTTTGGCAGGAGTGGGGTAGTCTTTTGTTTCAATAGCATTGACCTTACAAGAGATGTTTTCAATTCTAAAAATAGCTTTAGCAAAATCATACCAACTGGTAACGCCCTCATTACTATAATGAAAAACACCAGCCATTTTAAATTGCTCGATGGTTCCGGTTTCTACTTTTTGAATAATAGTAAGGATCGCCAAAGCAAGATCATGTGCATAAGTAGGGGTTCCGATTTGATCGAAAATAATACCTAGTGTATCTCGCTCCGTACCCAGGCGAATCATAGTTTTTACAAAGTTATGTCCAAAGGTAGAATAGACCCAAGATGTTCTAACCACCATAGAAGCTGATTGAATTTTTTGAGCTAGCTCATCTCCCTGCAATTTGGTTAAAGCATAAACACCTTGCGGGTTGGTGGAATCACCTTCTTTAAAAGGAGTGTTTTGACTGTTATGATATACGTAATCAGTTGATAATTGAATCAATTGTGCTTGATGAGTATTGCAAGCATTTGCCAGATTTTTTACGCCCTCGACATTTACAGCGTAGGCAACTTCCTGTGCAGATTCTGCTTTATCAACAGCTGTAAAAGCTGCACAATTAATACAGTAATTAAAAGAATGTTTTTCGAAATAAGATTGAACTGCATCAGCATTGGTGATATCCATATCTTCGACATCAACGAATACAAATTCAAAGTTTGGAAACTTAGATGTTAGAGCATTCAACTCTTGTCCTACTTGACCATTAGAACCAGTTACCAGAATTTTTGCCATGTGTTAATTTTTGAAACTAATTTTTTCGATGTTCTCCAAACGGGGTATTTACTGTATCTTTTTCAGAAAGAATTGCTTTTTCAAGATCAATCTTCCAATCAATTTTAAGCGTTGGATCATTATAAAGAATACTTCCTTCACTTTCTTTTGAATAGAAGTTATCACACTTATAGAAAAACTCTGCGGTATCACTTAAAACAACATAACCATGAGCAAATCCTCGGGGAACGAAAAGTTGTTTTTTGTTCTCAGCACTTAAGACGATGCTAAATGTTTCGCCATAGGTAGGAGAGCCTTCTCGAATATCTACAACAACATCGAGTACCTCTCCTTCAATCACCCGGACTAATTTTGCCTGAGCAAAAGGTGGAACCTGATAGTGTAAACCTCTAAGAACACCAAATACAGAACGTGCTTGATTATCCTGAACAAATTTAGCATCTATTCCAGCTTCTATAAACGTATTTTCATTATAGCTTTCATAAAAATACCCGCGATCATCGCCCCAAACTCTAGGTTCGAATATTTTTAATCCCTGAATCGGTGTATCTATAAATGGCATATTTTATTTTTTTGAATTAAAAACCTGTTATTGGACTACTTGTATTACTTCTTACGGAAAAATATGCCAATCGGTACACCAGAAAAGTCAAAATTTTCACGCAATTGGTTTTCCAGGAAGTTTCTATAGCTTTCTTTGATGTGTTTTGGGTAGTTGCAAAAGAAAGCAAAAGCAGGATAATAGGTTGGAAGCTGAGTAACGTACTTTATTTTGATGTAGCGTCCTCTATGAGATGGAGGGGGAGTAATAATCATGCAATCTTGCAGAAAATCATTTAAAACAGAGGTTTTTATTTTTTGATTTCGACGCTCATGAACCTCTAGAGCAGCTTCTACTGCTTTAAAAATTCTTTGCTTGTTGAGAGCTGAGATAAAAATAATTGGGATGTCATTAAAAGGTGCAATCTTATCTCGAAGCTTCTCTTCATAATCTCTTGCGGTATTGGTTTCTTTTTCTATTAAATCCCATTTGTTAACCAATAAAACAATCCCTTTATTTCTTTTTTGAATGAGTCTGAAAATACTCATATCCTGTGCTTCAATATTATCGACTGCATCAATCATTAGGATACAAACATCGGCTTCTTCCATAGATTTGATAGCTCGCATCACGGAGTAAAACTCAAGGTTTTCATGGACCTTTGACTTTTTACGAATTCCAGCGGTATCTATTATTAAAAACTCTTTATCGAATTTAGAATATTTGGTGTGAATACTGTCTCGGGTAGTTCCGGCAATATCGGTGACTATATTTCTTTCTTCCCCAAGAAGAGCATTTACTAAGGAAGATTTTCCGACATTAGGCTGACCAAGAATAGCAATCTTTGGAAGGTCAGAATCAATCTTGACTTCGTC
>CAYXQH010000232.1:0-8527 GCA_964467425.1 uncultured Saprospiraceae bacterium | reverse complement strand
TCATCGATGATAAAAAGGATGCAGTCTTTTTTGCAACGGTAGCTTTATATAATCAGGCAGATAGCTCTTTTTCAAAATCAGCCTCCACAGATGAGAAAGGAATTTTTAAAATAGAAAAAGTCAAAGACGGCGCTTATTATCTGGAAGTAACCATGCTAGGTTATCAAAAAGACAGGAAGACCTTAAACTTTCCAGGAGATAATGGAAAAAAACTAGATGTTCAATTAGCACCAGATGCAGCCGTGCTTTCTACAGTAGAAGTTACCGCTAAAACACCTTTATTAGAACAACGAGCGGATCGCTTAATTGTCAACGTAGAAAATAACCTGACCAATCTAAGTGGTAATTTAATGGATGTAATGAAAAAGGTTCCGGGAATGATTGTTACTGGAGATAAGGTTCGAATGGCTGGACAAAGCAATATCACCATTTTAATTAATGGACGTTCGACTAAATATATGGATGTAAATTCTTTAATGAAAGACATCCCTGGAGATAATATTAAAAAGGTAGAAGTCATTCATCAGCCCGGAGCAGAATTTCCTGCTGAAGGAACAGGGCCGATTATCAATATCATTTTAAAGAAAAATAGTCTTTTTGGAACGAATGGTAGAATAAACCTTGGCGTTGCCAAAGGTGAAAATTGGAAATATAATTCTAGTTTATCACTCAGTCATTATCAGGGGAGCGTTAATATTCATGGAAGCGCTGGAGTTTGGAAAAATGCCTGGTACGATAACATGAAGATTACCAGAATTGTGGCAGGAGATATCTACGAGCAAGATAGTTATGATCCGGGTTTTAGTACAGGTTGGAGAGCCAATTTAGGCTTAGACTGGGATGTAAGTGATAAGCATCGTATTGGTTTTTCTTCCCGATTAATTGATAGCAATACAGATAATCTCATCGAAAATACAACCAATGTTACCTTCGTAGAAGATGGTGTTCCTTCCTGGAAACTAGAAACAGAGAACAAGCAAGATAAAACCTGGAAACTTAGAACAATCAATCCTTACTGGCAATTTGATATAGATACCATGGGGCAAAAACTATCCTTTGATGTTAGTTATATTCAAATTGAAAACGGTGGTTTAAATACCTTGAGTTCAGAAGAATTGAATGTTGGTGAACCTTTTTATGATCAGGAAAACAAACAAGTTGGAGATACAGAATTCTGGACAAGCCAGCTAGATTATACGTTGCCAATTTCAAAGCAGATCAAATTTCAACTCGGTGGAAAATATACCGATGCGACATTAGATAATGATTTGATAAATCGAGATGAGCAAGCTTCTGGATCATGGAAAGTAGATTCTTTACAGAGTAATCATTTTATCTTTGATGAAATAATTTATGCGGCTTATACTAAAGCTACTTTTGATTTTGGAAAATGGAATGGAACAGTTGGATTACGATATGAAAACAGTGACTCGGAAGGATATTCTGTTACATTGGACTCTACCATCACCCGCCCAATTTCAAAGCTATTTCCAAGTGCAAGTATTGGTAGAAAACTTACGGATGACTTAACTGCATCCCTTGCCTATAGTTATCGAATTGATCGACCAAGATATAGTAATCTTAACCCTTTTCGATACTTTTTGGATCAGTATACCTTTGAAGCAGGAAATCCAAATCTTGCTCCAGCTTTTACACATAGCACAAAATTCAATCTGGCATTTCAAGGACAACCTTTTTTCAATATAGAATATAAGGATACGAAAGACGCCATGATTGAGGTCACCGAACAAAATGATGCAGAAGGAACCTCTAACCTTGCAACAGTCAATTTAGAATCGTACAAAGTATTCAATGTAATGCTGGGTTTCCCATTAGATTTTATTCCTAAAATCAGTGGTTATGGAGCATTTATCGCTAATCGAAATGCTTTTGACTCGGATTACCTGAATGAACGATTCAATGCTACCAAATGGGATTTTACAGGTTACTTGCAAGCTGAGTTTGTATTACCTGGTAAGATAAACGGAGAAGTGAGTGGATGGTATAATAGTGGCGGTCAGGATGGTCTGGTAAGTGCAGATTGGTTGTATGGCGTTGATGTTGGTTTTAGTAAAAAGTTTTTAGACGATAAATTGACTTTAAGCCTGGGCTGCGAAAACATATTTGCAAAGTATGTAACGGCTAATGTAAAATATTCTAATATGGATATTTTGATAAGCGACCGTTGGGATGGACCCGTTGTGAATATGCGAGCTAGTTATAAGTTTGGAAACCAGCATATGAAGCAAAAGAAATCTAGAAGCAGTAGCTCTTCTGATGTAATGAATCGAGCACAACAAAATTAAGCCAAACTACCGATCTAATAAAAACTTTTAATGTGAGTTCTGCCGGTTGAAAAGTCTGATGATTTTTTGACCGGTTTTTTTATGTCTCTGCGTTTCTCTTTTTCTCTGCGGTGAATCTTATATAAAACAATGAGTCAAATAGGATTAATTAACTTTTTTAATCAAAGCTACACAGTCCAATCCCTTATAATTCTCAGGCCATTTCAAAGTTAGGGTGCTTTTGGCTTCGAACATTGTTTTGCCAAAGAGTGGACCACCGATTTTAGGATCAAACCATTCTATGGTGTAGCTTCCATCTTCTACTTTCAAACCTGCATTATCTTTTTGTTTAAAATAAACCGCATAGATCTCTCCGGGTTTTGCAAAACACCAACCATGAGTAGATGCTAATAATTCATCATGACTATTCATTTCCCAGAAGGGGAGATGTGTTCTGAAAAATTCTAAAGCGACATTCGTTTGTTCCCAAAGGTTTTCTCGGCTACGCCAATCTTCGCAGTCCAAATCAGCAGGGGGATATTTGTAACCAAAGTACCATTCAACTCCGGGGCCTCCAGCCATCAAATGTCCCCAAAGTACTTCCTGGCGGAGGGTATCGTGATTTGGATCATCACTATCGGGCATAGCGCCCATCCAATACAAGCCGATTTCATCCATAGGAGAAACCCAAATTCGACCTGCTTCTTTTGACTTTTGAATATATTTTTTCGTTTCACGATGCACGACTTTGCGTTTATCGATTTGCAAAGAAAGACCATCGAGGTATTGGAAGTTATAGAGTGAATCTACAATGGAATCTCTGGCAGATACCCAGGAGTGTGTATGGACGACGAGGTAATTATCATAAGGATCCACGGCTTTTAAATAGGCGGCCATGTCTTTACGTTGACGATCATTTTGAGCAATAGGTGTAAAGGAAGCCGGGCCATTTTCTTCTCCAAGGTTCCAGGTAATCATCAAGTGATGCCCAAACCGGGCAACAAGTTCTCGATAATATAGTTTTCTAAAATAACCAGTGTCTCCATTGTCCAGAAGCATTTCGTTTTCTGTTTCCTGTGTTACAAAGTGTAACATAATGCCTTTGCGTTGAGCATGGTCAAAAACCAAATCCCATTGATCTAATTTACTACAATCAAAACGATCCATTTGATCAGGAGCAATATAAGGCCAAACATCACGACCATCGCCTTCAATATTCATCGTTAGAAAATATACCGTATTCATTCCTTTTGAAGCAATATAATTCAAAGCGCCTATGATACCTTCTGACTTTCCTTTTCCCCATCCTACACCCGGTTCGTAATCTTTTATATGTGCTTCATAGGATTTAATGAAATTTTTTGTCGTATCAGAAGGGAAGGTGCCATCGAATCCTTGGTAAGCCAAAAAGTTTTCAGGACTGTTCGGACCACCTTTTAAAAAGTATTCACCCGTTTCTTGGAATTTTAAATAACGCTCTCCAACATAAGATAATCGACCTCCTCGAGTGGCCGGATCATTTTTGTCTACAGGACCGACATCAAAAGTTCCTTTAGCATTTTTAAGATCAACAGGAGATCCAGACTTGACATCGAGCTCAATGGCAATGTTTTTTCCTTTTCGGAGTGTCGCTTCATAATCCCACTTACCTTCTAAGTCAGGCGTGAATTTTACCCGCCAAATATTTCCACTATCGGTTTTTCCATTACCATCAGCAGCATAATAACCAGGAATCGTCATGGTTTTATCCTTATGGATAAATTTTACATCGAGCCTATAATCTGAAAAAGGGTTTTCTTGCGCTGTTTCGGAAGTCATTGGTCCTTCAAAATCAATGCTAACCGTTTGCCATTTAAAATACTCAATTGCATCTGGATTCATTTGGCAGGAACTGAATAAACAAGTAATTATGAAAAGAAGGAATAATAATTGACGCATATAAATTGGATTACGTTTTGGATTTAAATTTTTCAAACACCAAAATACTAGTTTACTTTTTCATTTTTACTTTTAGTGCATGTATATTTGGTAGCAGAATTCAAGCTTGTTTGGAATATGCTCTGTTACACCTTATTATTCCGTGTTAATCTGTGTGTACTCTGTGCAACCCCGCCCGCCTGATTGTTGGATCGGGCTGGTCTATGTCAAATAAAAACACAAAAAATAATTCATCATCCATGCTAAAAAAAATAGGTAAATTGTTAGGGATACTTTTATTAGTAATCATTGTCATTGCATTGTTTAATCTTAGAACAATCAAACGACTATATAATACCGTACATCTTTTTGATGCGGATGTAATTATCGAAAATTTCCAACACATGGATCAGGTTTTTCCGGTCAATACGATAAAGCCGGCGTCCAAACCTTTTCGGTTTTCAGAACGATTAGATCATCAACTCTTAGAATCGTTTACTTTTGAAAATAAAACTTATCAGGTAGAAGATTATTTTGAAAAAACTATAACTGAAGGTTTTATGGTTATTCATAAGGATACAGTTGTTTTTGAAAATTATCATAATGGTTTGACAGAGAATACTACTCATATTTCCTGGTCGATTGCAAAGTCAGTTGTTTCAACACTCCTTGGTATTGCTCATGATAATGGATTATTTGATCTGGAAAAAGCAATTACAGATTATGTTCCCGAATTGAAAGGTTCTGGTTATGATGGTGTGCGAATCAAGGATATTTTACAAATGAGTTCAGGAGTTGGTTTTAATGAAGACTATGGAGATTTTAATTCTGATATTAATCGCTTTGGTCGAACAATGGCAATGGGGTCTTCTTTGGATGATTTTTGTAAAACCTTAAAAAATGAACGAGAACCTGGAACCTACTGTCACTATGTTAGTATTGATACGCAGGTTTTAGGAATGCTTTTATCAAAAGTTACCGGACAATCGCTGGCTGAAAATCTTCAATTGAAAATTTGGGAGCCAATGGGGATGGAACATGCTGCAGAATGGTTGGTAGATGATGCTGGTTTTGAATTAGCATTAGGTGGATTAAATATTACGATGCGAGATTATGCAAAACTAGGCCAACTTTATCTACACAAAGGTCGGTTTAATGGAAAGCAAATTGTTTCTGAAGCCTGGGTGAAAGCTGCTACCACACCTGACGCTCCGCATTTAATGCCAGGGAGAAATGATGGTTCAAGCCATGATTATGGCTATGGCTATCAATGGTGGATTCCACCCAATGATAAAGGTGCTTTTTTTGCCGTTGGAATTTACAATCAATTTATTTACATACAACCAAAGAAAGATTTAGTCATCGTAAAACTTTCTGCCAATCATCATTTCAAACAAGAAGGATCTATAACCAAAGATATTCACCTGGCTATGTTCAAACAAATGGCAGCAGCCTTTCCAGATAAAGTGGTCGCCTTGACAGAATAATAGAGACGCGTAAATTAATATGTTGAAAAATTGTCTGGCCCTTTGAGATTTTGACGTTAAGAAATACAAATAAGGTTTGACTAAAGAGGAACCTGCAAGTGAGTCCTTTATCTTGGTTTGTCAATCTTTTTTCGAAGTTAAGAAAGGACGATCGGTTCAGGTTGTGGGCGGGTGAGCATTTGTGTTTTAGTCAAAAGATCACCAGGTCTAGAGTTTTTTGTTACTTTTTGGGGCAATGCCAAAAAGTAAGAAGTATAAATTATTCTTTTGTGAAAATCTTCACATTTCTTTAACAAAAGTCTTTATGTAATTCTATGCATTGCTGCATCTTATTAGTGTAACAAGCTTAAAACACATTTTAAAACCACAAATAAGATCATTATGAAAAATCTAAGAATTGCATGCTTACTTCCTATTTTAGCCCTTTTTTCCCTTCAGGACCTTCCATCTGATGAAGGTTTTATCTGTGGAACCAGCAGCCTGGCCAGTATTGAAGGTGTTTGGATTTATAAAACCTATGATGATATAAATCACAGCAGCGTCTATACAAAACATCAATCGTTTAAACCAGATAAAGGAGGAATCGAATTTAAAAAAGACGGAACAATACTTAAACGACAAAATGTAGGCTGGTGCGGAACGCCTCCGGTATCCTATGGTAATTATGCTGGGAAATGGGAATACATCGACGATAAAACAATCCAGATTGAATATGAATATTGGGGTGGATTAGATACAATGGAAATGGAAATTGTAAATCTAGACCAAAAAACACTTCGAGCAAAGGTGACCTATTAAATTTAAACAACTCTTAAGTCCTTTTAGTTTTATTTCAAGCAGGAGAAGAGTTCCTTTTATAGAAAACCAAGGACCATATGAAAAACAGTTTAGAAAGAAGCTAGGGTATAGTATCCTAGCTTCTTTTTAAATTTGGGTACTGCACTTCTTTTTGCTCAATCAACTCCATGATTAAATCCCAGGTATCCTCAAAAGGTAGAATCTCAACATCATGATTTTGTTCTGAAACATCGATTGGGATATTCTTAAGAGCGGACAGATAATTCGCTGTTTTAGTTTTAATCCTCTTTATTTGAAAATCATTTTTTGGAATTTCAACCAGCATTCGAATAAAGAAATTACTTCTTTGGTTTTCCATTTTTTTGATATAGCGATCGGTATATTTTGAAATCGCTTCTACTCGATCAATCAATACACCATGTTTTTTATGAAGTAATAAGAGGATCGTATGGATGATCAAAATTGGAATATTTAATCCTTTCTTGTCTTTTGCGTAGACATTCATTTCATTGATGAAACGGGAGATTCTGAATTTTTTTGCAATAAATTTTTCAGCATCGACGGATTGAATCCGATCCATTTGAAATAGAAAATACAACCAGGCTTCATATATTTTCCAAACTTCTCTAATGTGTACAGGTAATTTAGAGAATTTTTTATTGGTCGAAACCGTGATGAAAGTTTGCCAGGCTTTATCATATTGTTGGGTATGAAACAATAGAGAAATAAACAATTCCTGCGCTTTAAACCAAGTATAGGAGCCTGATTCCTGAGAAGCTAAAATTGCTTCAATCTGTTTTTTCCCTCTGTCATATTTTTTTAATTGAATACAACACGCTACCATTTGATATCGAATGGGGACAATTGCTTTGGTGCTTGCATGCTCTAAGTTTGACAATTCTTCCAGTGCATTTTCGCAAAGCGTCAGCGTTTTTTCATAGTTATTGATGCTCATATATTTAGCAATTTCGAGCATGGCTTTTTGATAGATAAATCGGGAAGATTTTATTTTAGGATTTAAATGTTCAATTGATTTTAAATGCCTGTCGGCAACTTCATAAATATAAGTTTTAGTTGATTTGTCATTCACATAATAGCAAAGAATATCATTGTATTTTGAATTGACGATTAATTCAGCATTATACAATTCCTGGAAATCTGAGCGAATCTGATCATAAGCTTCGAATGATTTCCGGTTGCCGGATGAGGTAGCATGATAACCGCATAAATTAGAACTCAGGGCAACGGCGATTTCTGAAAATCTCCAATGAATTGCTTTTTTCAATGTTTTTTCTGCGAGCCAGATAACCGTGTTTCTCCCTATGTCTGTTTTAATAATTAGGTTAACGGCTGCCATTCCTTTTTGGCATTCCAGGTATGCCTGCTTTCGGTCATCGTATTTGTTTTCTTTTATATCAATTAGAAAAAGGGTGTTCAGCAAGCGATCTTTCAAGGTATGCTTAAGTTTGTAAAAGGCTTTTTTATCAGCGTCTTTTCCATACAAGAGTAGTAGGGCGTCTTCATCTGACTGCACCTTTTTGTCATGAATAGCATTGTAAAATTTACTTAGCAATGTGTCCTTGCTGGAAGGTTTTCCAATGACCTCAATAGACTTGACCTTGTTTTTATTAACAATGTTGATGAGTTCTATAAGCTTTTTCATCTCAATAATTTAAAATTCCTAAAAGAAGACTTTTAATACAAAATAGTGCCCTTGTTTTCAATAGCTCCAAACAGGAGAATGAAAACAATGAAACTGTTTAATTAGAATTTTTTAAGATGAAAATTATACTTGAATAGAAGTACCAAGATAGAAAAGAAATATTGAATTTCATAATCGGGATATTAAATAAAACAATTTTTTACACAAATCAGAAATGAATTTTGGTTTATATCTGGCTTCACTTCTCTTTATTGCCCAATTAATTATTTTCTTTTTTTTTGCAGAATCAGTGCAAAGCTTATCCGGGTTTGGAGTAATGAATACTCTTTGCAGATCTAATCTGTCTGCATCCCAGCAGCATTGAATAGTTATATCTG
>CAYXQH010000231.1:0-8554 GCA_964467425.1 uncultured Saprospiraceae bacterium | reverse complement strand
GACTTTTCATCAATTTGAAAATCTAATTCTTCTTGCGTCAGGTTTTTCACGCCTTCTACGATCCAATGTCGCATCATCGTCATGGTCGATAGTAAGGTTCCAACTCGAGGCGTATAACCTTTTCGTGGACCGATCATGTACATATTTAAATCATCATTGATTGGAGAGGAGGGCGTATTTGCAGAAACAGGCATAAATGGTGTAATGGCTAAAGTACTTGATAAAAAGGCTGATTTTTTGACGAATGCACGTCGATTTTGCTTGGAGGATTTATTTTTCATTTCAAAATATTTTGATTTTATTTAGTAGTTTGACGGAATTACTACTAAGCTATTTTATCCCGTCCCTTATAAAACGAAAAGATAAGCTAAAGCGTATTCTAAGATGGTTAATTAAGATTAATTAGCGTTAATGAAGGAAAGAAAACATACCCCAATAAAAAATGCCGATACAGAAATCCGTATCGGCATTAATTCTCATAGATTATTCAGTTTAGATTATTTTCTTATTCGAACTAGTTGATAGGACTTTTGTCCTCCACTTGTATTCATCACAATTGCTAATCCCGGAGTGTTTCCAGAAAAATAGATACAATCATATCTAGGTGAAACAATAAAGTTACCATGCTCATCAATCACTCCAC
The DNA here is from genome assembly GCA_964467425.1 of uncultured Saprospiraceae bacterium. Taxonomy (GTDB): domain Bacteria; phylum Bacteroidota; class Bacteroidia; order Chitinophagales; family Saprospiraceae; genus JAHDHW01. The sequence continues at coordinate 7,911 of CAYXQH010000231.1, read as the reverse complement.
ATTTGTTACCTACATAAGCGATCTCCATTCCATTATTAAAAGCATTAGCTTTTCTATTTGGATTTTTATATTGTGCTCGAATAGCCATATTACCATTTGAATCCATGTAGCCCCATTTATCATTCATACAAACAGGTGTCAAATGGTTATTAAAAGGAGCGCTTTCTGTGAATTTTGGTGAAATCACCATTTCTCCGTATTTGTTGATGTAGCCCCATTTGTTATTAACACAAACTGCAGCTCTTCCATTATAAAAACTTTGTACATCTGAGAATCGAGGTCGGATAATTTCCGATTTAGCAGAATTTTCAATAATGCCCCAACGGTTACCAACGCAAACTCCGGTATACCCATTTTTAAAACGTTTGATGACATCGTACTTAGGACTAATAATAAACTGACCACGATCATTAATGAAACCAACTTTTTTACCTACTCCTACTGCAGCTAAGCCATCAATAAAAGCATAAGCACGATCAAATTGAGGATTAACAACTAAGGTTCCATATTTATCAGCATAACCAAACTTTTGATTTGGGCCAATTACTTTTATTAAACCATTTGAACTGATTTCATCTTTTAAACATTTAAACTTATCATTTGAAACAAAAGCGATTTGTCCAGTTTTTTCAATATAACCACTTTGCTTTCTTACAAACACAACTTGAGCTACTCCTTCAGAAAAACTAGAAGCGTAAAGATAGCGTGCTGCTATAACTAAGGTTCCTGATTGATCGATATATCCATATTTAGTTCCAATCTTTACAGCTGCATAGCCTTCAGAAAAATCGTTCGCTTCTTTAAAGCGAGGTTGAATTACCCATTGACCACTTTCATCGATAAAGCCCCATTTATCTCCACTTTTCACTCGCAATAAACCTTCAGAAAATTGAGCAACATCATAACCGAAATCCATTCGGTCAACGATCACTTCCATATTTTGTGAATAGGATTGAAAAGAAATAAGACAGGCAATAAAGACTACAAAAATTCTAAATGTCATAATGAGCAAGTTCTTATAATATTATCGATTAATGGAATACCAAATAGTGCGTTCCAAATGGAAACAACATATTACTAGGGATAATAATTTGATACGAAAGCAGAAAAACGACCTGCGATTAGAACTTATTGTTCCAATAAAAATTTTGAACCGAAAACTTGTTAATTATGCTATGGGATGGCTGGTTGCAGCAAAAAATACAAGATGATAAATCTTGATTTATTTTAAGCGGCTGTAAATTCTAGGTTTTGGGATTGATGGGAAATAACAATGTGTAATTTCTCTCCGTTATTAATCTCTCGTACAAATATAAAAAACTATTTTACAATTACGAAAGAAATATTAAAATAATTTCTATTTTATAAATAATTCAACGACAGTTATTTTTTTAATGTTTCAAATAGTATTTGGTTTTTTAAAATAAATGAAAATTAATTGCCTGAAATAAAAAAATGGTTTAAAAACTTAAGCTTTTAAACCATTCAATTTATATTTTTTGCTCACAAAAAAGCAATAATTAATTTTTCGATTTTTCTATAAAATCCAAAGAAACACTGTTTATACAATACCTAAGTCCTGTTGGCTTTGGGCCATCATTAAAAACATGACCAAGATGCCCGTCACAAGAGCCACATAAAACTTCTACTCTTCTCATCCCATGGGTATTATCGGCTTCTTCAATCACATGACCAGATTTTACAGGTTCCCAAAAAGACGGCCAACCAGTTCCTGATTTAAACTTAGTTCCCGATTCAAATAAAGGTAGACTACATGCAGCACATACATAGGTCCCTTCTCCTTTATGATCCCATAAATCTCCGGTAAAAGCTCGCTCGGTTCCTTTCTCTCTCAACACATAATATTCATTATCATTCAGCTCTGCCTTCCATTCCTTAGCTGTTTTAATCACCTTTGGAATACTGTCATTTCCAATAACATCATTTACCTTGATAGCGGAATGATCTGCAGCTTTATCATCTACGACCGCCTGCTGCTGTGTCTGATTGCACCCAATCAGTAATACCGTTACAAAAAGAATTATGAATTTCATTTCTATCTAATTTTATTTTATTTACAAATACTACCTTAAAGAAAACGAAAAAAATAAGTTTAAGTTTAATTCGATTCAAAAAGGTGGGTATTTCAAAAGACAATTTTATGGCTTATAATATGAGTTATAACAATCATTTACCCGACTTCCTACGCTTTCTTGGCTTCGGTTGATTCCATTCTTCTTTTTGAGCAAACTCAACAATTGTTTTCATAAAACGAACAATAGACATAAATACCAGATATCCAATCGTCAAAGCAATTATAATCCAACGATAGGATCCCGCTTCTCGGACTGGTATCGAGGAGAATAAATAAGCTAATGTTCCCGAGCAAAGCACTAAGCCGGCGTAAGCAAGGATGGAGCGCCCCCAATACTTATTCATATCCTTAGCAGACAGGCTAAAAATACTATTAAACATGGCAAAGAATAAAATGAAAGCGGCAGCTGTTGTCCAGGGGAAACGCTCCCCTACACTTAGAATACCTGTCGCGGCAAACAGTTTCCCACCTAACATCACAATCAATCCTAATCCAAATACAATAGCAGCTTGTAAAATGGGATTATAGGCTTTATATAAAAAAGAACTGTTAGAATCTACTGTCATAATTTCATACTTATGTTAAAAATGCTATGGCAAGACAAAAGAGTTAGATTAATTTTATAATTCACTTAGATAAAAAGTAATGCAATAAAGAATGATTAAATTTACCCTAAATTAATCAAAATTTTATGTTTTATTCTTTCCTAAGATTCATTCTTTCTTTTAGTTTGCTCTATTTTGCCCAAGGTCTTAATGCCCAAGCCATTGAACTGGAAATATGGCAAATCCAAGGGGAGCAAATATCAAGTAACTACCAAGATTCTCTGGTAATCACTAAAAGAAACATCGTTACGCTCGTCACTGATGATCGATTTTTTATTCAGACTCCCCCAGAAAGAACAGATAATAATCCATTAAGTTCAGATGGGATTATGGTCTTTGTTGGAAATGATTTTAATTTAGCGGTTGGAGATTTGGTAACGGTTACCGGAACCATCCAGGAATATTTTGAGCTGACTGAATTTGGACCGGATGGTCTTAGTTTTACGCTTGACTCTACTGGTGTAGAATTACCTCCTTCTTTTCCTCTAGACGCCAGTATTCCATCTAGCACTATTCAACCAATTCCCGACCTCGAAAAACTAGAAGGCATGCGCGTTCATTTTTCCAACGCAATTGCTACTGGACCAGGGAATAATGACCTATTAGCGATCACCTTACAGGGTCAACGTACGTTTCGAGAACCTGGCATTGAATATCCTGGAATAACAGGTTTACCAGTTTGGGACGGTAATCCAGAAATTATTCAGTTAAATTTAAACTGGTCTGGTGGAGCACCTTATGCTGCAGGAGTAACTGCGGAAGGTCAGGGTGTATTAAGTTTTTCAAATGATGATTATCAGATAATCCCAAACGAAGTTAGCATTGAAGGTGATCGGATTCTTCAAGCGGTTCGTGATAAAGAAGAGCTCGAAGCGACTATCGGCTCCTTAAATTGTTTTGTTTTTGAGAATACCTCGTCTGATTTTTCCATTCGAAAATTTAAAATAGCGAATTACATTATCGACCAATTAAAAGCACCAGATATTCTGGCAGTACAAGAGGTACGAAACCTTGAAACGCTGGAAGCTTTGGCAATAGAAATAAATGAGCTTCGACCTGACATCAGCTATACAGCCTATCTCGATTTGGGTAACCAAGGTGGAAGCTTTCAAATCAATAATGGTTTTTTAGTTCGAAATACTATTCAAAATGTGCAGATTAGTCAATGGGCGAAAGAAGAAGTCCTAAGTCTTGGAGGATTGCTCCATGATCGTCCACCACTCCTTTTGGAAGGCGAGTTTACCACTTCTCCTCCTACACCAATAAAGGTACTCAATCTTCATCTTCGTTCTCTTGGAGGGATTGAGGGGAGCAACGCAGATTTTGTTCGAACCAAGCGTTGGGAGCAATCTATTTCTGTAGCAAATATTATTCGGGATTTAAGCTTTGAGAACCTGGTCGTCCTAGGAGATTTTAATGCTTTTCAATTTTCAGATGGTTATGTAGATGTACTTGCACAACTTACTGGTGAACCTTCTCTGGGTTCTGAATATGCCGTCTTGGATATTGTCGAGACTCCATTGGTCAATCATAGTCTTTCCGTTCCGGAGGAAGAGCAATATTCTTTTATTTTTAGAGGTAATGCTCAAATTTTGGATCACTGTCTTTCAACTGATCTGGAGAACCTTTCTATCAATGAATTGCAATATGCCCGTGGAAATTCTGACAATCCGGAAAGCGATGTAGATAATTCATTTGTTCCATACCGTGCTTCTGACCATGATGGCTTTGTACTCTTTCTAGGATTGAATGACAGCCTTTCAACCAATACAACCGACCTGGCTTTTCAGGAATGGGATATCTCTTTTCAAAATCCGTTTATGGAAGGAGGAACAATAGCTTTTGAATTAGATCAAGCCACCGATCTTCAATTAGAATTATATGATCAGTTGGGAAGATTAGTTGTTGTTGAAAATTGGAACGCTTTGGCGAATGGTGTTCATCACATTACACCTAATTGGAAAATAAATCCTGGCGTTTATTATTTAGTTTTTAAAAATAGAAAAGGTCAGCAGCTTAGTAAAAAATTAATCAAACAGTAATAATAGTGCGGTAATTAATGACACGGTGTCTCACGGATTAATCACAGCGTTTCACAGAATATTAATTGTCAAATTTTGTTTTAAAATAAAAAACGGTATTCGGTATTCGATCTTTTCAAAAACCGAATACAGAATACCGTTAAGATTAAAATTAATCTTTTTGATTATTTACTAATCACTAAACGTCGAACGATTTGATGTTCCCCGTCACTCATATTCACAAAGTAAACACCAGTCGTAAATCGAGATAAATCTAAATCAAGTGTGCCATTTTGAACATTACCTAATTGACGATTCATCATTAGTTGTCCAAGACTATTCGTAATACGGACTTCAAAATCAATCGCTTCGCTAAAGTCATAATTTAAACTCGCCTGATTTTGGGCTGGATTCGGATAAAGCTGCACTGCCTGATTAAATGCTAGTTCATCTAAGCCTACAATCATTCCGACAGAAATCGTCTCTATAATAGGATCGACACAACCCGTTTCATCTGAAATTGTTACTGTATAATCGCCTGTTGTCAGGCCAGAAATCATATCCGTCGTTTCTCCATTATCCCACATATAGGTATAAGTTCCTGAACCACCAGCCACCGTTACGGAAGCTTCTCCATTATTTCCTGGAGGGGTGATTTCATCGACAGAAGCTGGTGTAGCTGTTAAATCATCGAATTCTGGATATAGTGTCACCTCGAGAGAAGTTCCAGCAAGAAAGCAACCATTTGTAAAATCAAGTCCCGCTAAGGTATTATCCGTATCTACTCCTCCACCGAAAACGATCGGGGTAAAATAATAGGTTCCTGCTGGCAAGCCAAGGGCTGCATTGTTGATAAGAAGAACATCATAGGTTCCAGTTGATAAGCCAAAACTTCCTAAAAATTCTGTATCAGCAAAAACGGAAGAATTTACGCCCGAAATATCGTTAGTAGATAATCCCCATGCAAAAGCATCTAATGGTCCAATTGGAGGAATAACATAATCTCCTCCCGTACTTAAAGTAGCCGAATCTCCAAAACAAAGTGCTGTAGAAGTAACCGCACCTGTTCCTGTCGCAATATCATCACAAGTAATCAGAGAAGTCTGAGAAACCTGTAAACAATATTCTCCAATGTTACCATCCCAACCATCAATTAAAATATAATAGGTCACTCCTGCCATAGTTTCAATCGTCACCCCAGCATCATAGATATCATTATTGAAATCAAGGTCCTCGTTACAGGCCACAGGCATTAAAGTATTACAATCTCCACCAGAGAATACCGCCATTTGGGTATCATCATTATAGTCTGCTAAACCACAATTAGAAGCTTCTATAGAGTAAACATTTCCATCACCCATAAAAGTATACCATTGCGTATTTTCGAAGGTTCCGTCATCAAAACATTCAGTACCTGTAGTTGGCTCCGTCCCACTTACTGTAGCATCGGTGTTATCAAAAATTGGAGAATCATTGGTCACTCCAATTGCTGAACCAAATAAAGGATTAATATCTGTCGCATCTGCACAATCATCTGCAGCCATAGTAGAAGTCGTCACTAATCGAAAATGATAGTCATCCGTTGCTGCAGCCCAAGCGGTTCCATTAAACGTAAATGTTCGATTACCAACAGCGGGGGTTGTCTGCACTACCCAGGTTTGTCCATTCGCTCCACCTGCAGGTACTGTAAAGCCCATAAAAACATCACCGGATATTCCAGAAAGCTCAGCAGCATAAGCCGATAGATCAACTCTTGTCATTGGACTGGTATTTACAAGCGTAGCTTCTGGTGTTACCATAAACGGAGTGATTAGATCAGCACCAGGCAAGCCATTTTCATCTGCCCAAATATGAAATTCAAAATCATCGTTCGGTCGATTTGTATCCGTATAATTTCGGATTAATGCATATTTGACATCATTTCCGAATAGAGAAAATCGTACTGCACAAGACGTAAACCCACTTGCCGCAGCAGGTCCAAAAGAATTTATAAAATCAACTGCACCATTATCATAGATTAGATGATCCCCTGCGATATAATTAAAAGTAGAAGTCATTATAGAGTTAGTATTGGGCGAGGCATCTATTACCGTTAAAAAGTAACTAACCTCCGAACCTGCGTCCTGTTCTGGAATAACAAACTCATAAGTATCATTTGAGGTATTTGTACCCGATACCCCAATCAAAGGACTATTGTCCACACTATATATTAAAGTAGCCGTACCGATTCCTGAGACGTCAATCAAATCTGCAACCATCGTTACATCACCTGCAGAACTTTCATAAAACTCTGGAGGAGTATGAATAACCAATGGTGCTGCATTGTCTTCATCATTACTAGTAATTTCTACGTCATCAATGTAAATTCCATCTACTTCAAACCCACCATCCGTAAATAACCGAAATCGTACACGTACATCATCGTTTCCAACAAAGCCACCTAAAGAATAGGTATACTCTACCCAAGGGCTAAGATTTCCTTGACCCAAAAATGTTGCTACATTAACCCAAGTAGCACCGCCATCTGCACTTGCTTCAACATAACAATAGTCAAAATTTCCACCTTCAATATCGTAAATAGCCCAAAACGTTAACTCTGCATCGAGTGCAGTTGTTAAATCTACACCTGTCGCCATTGTTGCTGAAATATTTAAATTCGCTGCATAATTTCCTCCGGGGCTATCCGTCAAAGAATTAGAAGCAGAATTTGATTGGGTTGCTGTAGTTCCCCAAGAACCTTGTAGTGTCCAATTGCCAGTACCGGATTCGAAGTCATCTGAAAACTCAACAGTTTGAGCATTCATTGAAAACTGCACCATACAAATGGTTACAAGAAAAAGTAATACTTTTTTCATAATTATGATTTTTGAAGTAAAAAATGTAAGCTTAAAATGGACCGTATTTGATCCTAAAAAGGGTTTAATAAATTTATTTGAGTATGCACCGGGAGCCTTATAAAACGGCTACCCCCTTAAAAAGGTTACGAAGTTTTAATGAACTGAATTTTGAAAGATCTTTATAAAAAAGAAATCTGGCTTAACGCCAAATTGATGCTTGTTAAAAAATAATTTTAAAAAGCGTTTTTAGAATTGCAGTAAGGGAAGCGTATAATTAAGTAATTGCTTGTCTTTCAGCTTTAAATGTAATTAAATTTTTCATCAAATCTACAACCGTGATAAGGTTAATCCAC
>CAYXQH010000230.1:0-8566 GCA_964467425.1 uncultured Saprospiraceae bacterium | reverse complement strand
TTTGTACAAAAAAAGAATGTTGTCAATATCTTATTTAAAAATATAATGATCGTTTCAATCGGTTTATTGACCTACTATTTTATCGGATTTAATTTGATGTATCCGGGAGTTGAAGGTGGGTATTTTGCTTTTGGTGGATTCGGATTGACCAATCCTGAAGGAGCTGCTGGCTTGATTGCTTATGCTGATGGAAACTACACTTATTATACGGACTTTATTTTTCAGGGAATGTTTGCAGCAACTTGTTGTACCATTGTTTCGGGTGCGGTTGCTGAGCGAATCAAATTAATGCCCTTTTTAGTTTTCTGTTTATTCTTTGTAACGATCTCTTATCCTATTACGGGATATTGGAAATGGGGAGAAGGCTGGTTAGATGCATTAGGATTTTATGATTTTGCAGGTTCAACATTGGTACATTCAGTTGGTGGATGGGGAGCCCTTGCAGGAGCAATACTCTTAGGACCCAGATTAGGAAAATATACTATAAAGGGTATTAAACCAATCCCTGGACACAGTATGCCGCTTGCTACAGTTGGTGTGTTTTTATTATGGTTTGGATGGTTTGGGTTTAATGGTGGATCAGTACTTTCTGCAGATCCGGGCTTAGTCTCTTTAGTATTTGTAACGACTGCTGTTGCTGCCGCTGCTGGTTGCATTGGAGCATTCTTAGTATCAAAACTAGTGTATGGATCTTATGATTTAGGGATGGCGCTCAATGGAATTTTAGGTGGACTGGTAGGTATTACAGCAAGTGCAGATGGCGTTTCCGTTCCAAGTGCATTATTGATTGGCCTTATAGCTGGAGCAATCATTCCATTGTCGGTAAGTTTCTTTGATAAAATAAAAATAGATGATCCGGTAGGCGCTACTTCTGTACACTTGGTTTGTGGAATTTGGGGAACAATTGCAGTTGCATTATTTGGAAATTATGACGAAGGCGTAGGAACTCTCGGTGTCCAGTTATTAGGTATTGCCGCAGTCGGAGTTTTTACTTTTGCTTTTGCCTTTCTTGCCTTTTTTATTCTTAAAGCAACGGTGGGAATAAGAGTGGACAAAGAGGAAGAAACTATTGGACTTGATATAGGAGAGCATAAAGCGACAGCATATGCTTAAAGAATTAAAATTCCATCAAAATTTTTAAAATATCATTTTAAAAAAGATCAATTATGGAAAAGGACTCAGGTAGTCAGCAAAGAGAGGGATTGTATACTCCGGAATTAGAAAAAGATTCTTGTGGGGTAGGATTGCTGTGTGATCTCAAGGCTACACCTAGTCATTATATAGTTGATTCGGCATTGACTATATTAGAAAATATGGAGCACCGAGGTGCTTATGGAGCAGAAAAGAATACTGGCGATGGCGCTGGAATTCTTACCCAGTTACCACATAGTTTTTTCGTAAATATTGCAAAGGAAAAAGGAGTAAACATACCTGATTATAAAGAATATGGAGTGGGTATGTTTTTCTTTCCAAAAGACCCCATCAAAAAGCAATTTTGTAAATCTATCATCAATAAATATGTTCACATGTATGAAATGGTCACCTTCATGACCAGAGAAGTCCCTGTGGATAATTCAATGATAGGTTCAATGGCTTTAGAGACAGAGCCAGATATGGAACAATGGTTTGTTAAACTGAATAGTGAAGGTGTGGGTATTGACCTCGAGAATTTATTATTCTTTTTAAGGTCTTCTATTTTAAATGATACCTATAAGCAAGATGTCAGTCTTGTCGATGATTTCTATACTACTTCATTCTCTTCAAAAACGATTGTTTATAAAGGACAACTATCTGCGATTCAACTTAGACAATACTTTTTGGATTTGCAGGACCGATCATTTGCAAGTGCCGTAGCAATGGTCCACAGTAGATTTAGTACCAACACAGTTCCGAAATGGAAGCTTGCCCAACCATTTAGATGCATTTCGCATAATGGTGAAATTAATACCATTCAGGGTAATATTAATTGGTGGCAGGCTAGAGAAAAACGATTGAGCCTTTCAGATACTTTTGATACCAAACTCAAAAATGTGTTGCCCATTTGCGATCCTTATATTTCGGATTCTGGGAATTTCGATAATGTTATTGAATTTTTGCTAAGGTGTGGTCGATCTATTCCACATGCCATGATGATGATGATTCCTGAAGCTTGGCAAAATGATGAATCACTGCCCGATTACAAAAAAGCGTTTTACAAATTTCATGATGCGATTATGGAGCCTTGGGATGGACCTGCTTCGATTTGCTTTACCGATGGAACAATTGTCGGTGCTGCATTGGATAGAAACGGCCTTCGTCCGTCTAGGTATACAATTACTGAAGATGGCATTATTATATTAGGCAGTGAAGCAGGATGTTTGGATCTTGATCAATCTAAGATTATTAAAAAATCAAGATTGCAACCAGGCAAAATTTTAGTGATCGATCTGGAGGAAAAAAGAATAATATCTGATGAAGAAGTAAAAGAAACGATTTGTAAAAAAATGCCTTACCAAGATTGGATAGACGAGTATATGCTTGATGTAAATGAATTGGATTTGCCTTCTTCTAAATCTAAAGTTTTGGTAAGCGCTGAAGAACTGACACAAAAACAAATAGCTTTTGGCTTTTCTAAAGAAGATGAAAATCTTATCATTAAAACAATGGCTACGAATGCCAAAGAACCCATTGGATCAATGGGAGCGGATATTCCATTGGCTATTCTTTCTAAAATAGCACAACATCCATCTAATTATTTTAAACAACAATTTGCTCAGGTCACTAATCCACCTATTGATTCGCTTCGAGAGAAATTTTTTATGTCTTTGAAAACCTATTTGGGAGGTACTGGTAGAGTGATTACACTTCGTCCTTTAGAAGCATCTGTCTTAAGACTGGATTCTCCAATTCTGTCTACAAAAGTATTCGAGCAAATTCAACACATTAAAGAAGAAAACTTCCGATTTGCTAGCGTTTCTTTAGCATTTCAACCAAATGAAGGGATTGAAGCAGCTTTAAATAGAATTAACAATGAGGTGGAAATGGAGGCCTTTAATTCTAATATTATTTGTTTAAGTGATCGAGATTTAGATAAAGATCATTTAGCGGTCCCTACTTTATTAGCGATTGGATGTATCCATCATTTTTTGATTGAGCGAGGAAAACGCAAGAAAGTTTCACTGATTATTGAAGGAGGAGATATCTGGGAAACTCACCATATCGCTACTTTAATGTCTTATGGCGCCGATGCCATTTATCCTTATATGACTTATGAAACTTGTAAAAAAATAGCAAAGAAACAAGACCGTCCCAATACATCTGAAATAACAAAAGCCTATATAACAGCGGCAGAGAAAGGCTTACTTAAAGTGATGTCTAAACTCGGAATATCAACAATCAACTCTTATAAAGGAGCGAAAACGTTTGAAGCATTAGGTGTTAGCCAAGAAGTGGTCAACAAATGTTTTACAGGTACAATTTCCAGAATTGGAGGCATTGATTTTAATGGTTTTCAAAAAGAGCTTGAAGCTAAGCATAGGCTCGCTTTTGCAAAAGTAAATAATAAGGTTTTACCAGACCTTGGTTTTCATCAATGGAAAAAAACAGGAGAATATCATCTCTTCAATCCGCAGTCTATTCATTTGCTCCAACACGCTACTCAACTAAATCAATATGAGACCTATAAGTTGTTTGCAAAGGAAATAGATAAAGTAGCCATAAATGCTAGTACACTTAGATCTTTTTTGAAAATTAAAAAAGATACACAGCCAATACCAATAGATGAGGTAGAATCTGAAGAAGAAATACTGAAAAGGTTTGCTACAGGTGCCATGTCTTTTGGGTCAATTAGTCATGAAGCACATAGTACACTTGCTATAGCCATGAATCGAATCGGTGGAAAAAGTAATAGCGGGGAAGGGGGTGAAGATGAAAAGCGTTTTGAAGTGCTTAAGAATGGAGATAGTATGAAATCGGCGATTAAGCAAGTTGCATCTGGTAGATTTGGAGTGACCATCAATTACTTGACGAATGCAAAGGAACTACAAATAAAAATGGCTCAAGGTGCCAAACCCGGAGAGGGAGGTCAATTACCTGGGCATAAAGTTGATGAAAATATAGCTAAGGTTAGAAATAGTACCCCCGGAGTAGGGCTTATTTCACCGCCGCCTCATCATGATATTTATAGTATAGAAGACCTGGCTCAATTGATTTTTGATTTAAAAAATGCAAACCGTTCTGCGCGAATTAGTGTTAAGTTAGTTTCGAAAACAGGCGTTGGGGTAATCGCTTCTGGTGTAGCAAAGGCACATGCCGATCATATTTTAATCAGTGGTGCCGATGGCGGAACAGGAGCTTCGCCTTTGAGTTCAATTCGGCATACGGGTTTACCCTGGGAGATTGGTCTTTCGGAGACGCATCAAACCTTAGTGAAAAATAAACTTCGAGATCGAGTAGTACTTCAAGCGGATGGCCAAATTCGAACGGGAAGGGATTTAGCGATAGCGACTATGCTAGGTGCCGAAGAATGGGGGATTGCTACAGCTGCGCTCGTTGTAGAAGGATGTATTTTGATGCGGAAATGCCACCTTAATACTTGTCCTGTTGGTATCGCTACTCAAAATCCTGAACTCCGAAAAAAGTTTACTGGAAAGGTAGATCACTTGGTTAACTACTTCTATTTTCTAACCAATCACCTTAGAGAAATAATGGCGGAACTTGGAGTTCGAACGGTTAATGAGTTAGTAGGAAGAACGGACTTGTTGGAAATTGATCATATAGAAGAACACTGGAAAACTAAAAACCTTAATCTGGAGTCCTTGCTTTATAAATTTGATCCAGGTAAAGCACAAACACTTTATGCTAGTAAAAAGCAGGATCATGGACTAGATGAGGTGCTAGATCAGGAATTAATCAGACATACGGATTTAGCAAGAACTAACAATAGTACAGTCAACAAGATTTTTGAAATTAAAAGTACGCATAGGGCTGTAGGTACGATGCTATCCAATGAAATAGCAAAAAGATACGGCTCAAGAGGAATGAAGGATGATAGTATTACCATTCGTTTTAAAGGAAGTGCCGGACAAAGTTTTGGTGCCTTTACAGCGAAAGGTCTGTCTTTTATTTTAGAAGGAGAAGCCAACGATTATTTTGGGAAAGGACTGAGTGGTGCCAGGCTTACATTGGTGCCGCCAAGTAATAGTGTCTATAATCCTACGGAGAATATTGTTGTTGGAAATGTGGCTTTATATGGAGCAACTTCTGGTGAGGTTTATATAAAAGGAGTTGCTGGTGATAGATTCTGTGTTCGCAATAGTGGTGCGCATGCGGTGGTTGAAGGTATTGGTGATAATGGTTGCGAATATATGACCGGAGGAAGTGTCGTCGTATTAGGAAAAATAGGCAATAATTTTGGAGCAGGAATGAGCGGCGGATATGCATACATTTATAAAGCACAAAAAAATCTTATTGAAAATATCAATAAGGATATGGTTTTTGTTGAAACGCCAAATGAGGAAGATGAAAAAGTAATTAGGAAAAGAATCAGAACCTATTTTCAAATGACATCAAGCAAAATAGCTTTGAATATTTTGAGCGATTGGAAATCGGAGTCGTCTAATTTCATAAAAATTTTCCCGAAAGAATTAAAAGCAATTTTAGAAAAAGAGGAAACCAGAAGAACATCTGCATAATTGCGATAGAAAGATAATTTTATATCGATCTAAAGAAAAACTATGGAAAAGAAAACAGGATTTCAACAATATAAAAGAGAAACGCCAAAGAAAGAATCCGTCGATGATAGAATCGCCCATTTTAAAGAATTCTATCAAAAAGAGGAAAATGAATTACTGCATAAGCAATCGTCCAGGTGTATGGATTGTGGTGTTCCATTTTGTCATGATGGATGTCCTTTAGGAAACCTAATTCCAGATTTTAATGATGCAGTATACAAGGGAGACTGGAATCTAGCTTTTGAAATTTTGTCTTCTACTAATAACTTTCCAGAGTTTACCGGGCGGATTTGTCCTGCGCCATGCGAAGCTTCCTGTGTCCTAAATATCAATAGTGATCCGGTTACCATTGAGTATATTGAAAAATCAATTATTGAACGAGCATTCGAAGAAGGATGGGTGAAGCCGCAAAAAAATATCAAACGAAATGGAATCAAGGTAGCGGTTATTGGGTCAGGCCCCGCAGGAATGGCTTGCTCGGAGCAATTGAATAATTTGGGTTATACCGTAGACCTTTTTGAACGAAATGACAAAATAGGTGGCTTATTGAGGTACGGGATTCCAGATTTTAAATTAGAAAAAAATGTCATTGACCGAAGAATTGAAATAATGGAAGCTTCAGGGATTTCAATGTTAACTTCCGTAAATGTAGGATATGATATCCATGCGGATGAGTTGTTAGAAAAATATAAAGCTATTGTACTTGCTGGCGGATCGACGATGCCTAGGGATCTACCGATAAATGGTAGGAATTTTAAAGGTATTCATTTCGCTATGGATTTTCTTGAACAAAAGAATAGAATGGTAGCAGGTGAAAGAATTAGTAAAGAGATTAATATTGATGTGACGGATAAAAATGTGGTGGTCATTGGTGGGGGAGATACTGGTGCCGACTGCGTAGGAACCTCAAATAGACTCAAGGCTAAAAGTGTAACGCAAATTGAGTTATTATCCAAACCTCCAGCAAATCGAAAAGAAGAAGATTTGTGGCCAAACTGGCCGATGGTTTTGCGGACAAGTTCCTCACATGAGGAAGGATGTGATCGCCAATGGGCAATGCTTTCTAAAAAGTTTATATCGGAAGATGGCGTACATTTGTCAGGCTTGGAAATAGTCAATGTTGAATGGAAAAAAGGAGCAGAGGGAAAAAACAAAATGGTTGAAATTGCTGGTTCAAAAAGAACGATTCCTTGCGATGTGGTATTTTTGGCTATCGGATTTGTACATCCTCAAAAGGAAGGCTTACTAGAACAATTAGGCGTTGTTTTAAATGAGAAAGGAAATGTTGAAACTCATAATTTTAAAACATCTGTAAAAAATGTTTTTGCTGCCGGTGATATGCGCAGAGGTCAATCTTTAGTGGTCTGGGCAATTGCAGAAGGCAGAAAAGCAGCTGATGCGCTTCATAAAAGTTTCATAGAGAAAAAACGCCCAAAGCATCCATCCGTATTGGCAGTTTAGCAAATTAGCAGTAGGACAAAAGAATAAGTTAGCAAGTTTATTCACCTGTCTACCTGTCTACCTGTCTACTTTTTATAATCCTCATAACCTTCTTCTTCCAATCGCTTGTATTTTAGTGCTACACCATCTGAAAGTTCTTGTTTGTGTTGCATCATTTTTTGAAGGATCTCCGGATCGCTGCTTCCCAAAATTTGAGCGGCCAGAATCCCGGCGTTCTTTGCACCATTTAAAGCAACGGTTGCTACAGGAACACCATTTGGCATTTGTAGAATAGACAGCACTGAATCCCAACCGTCAATAGAATTGGAAGATTTAATCGGAACTCCAATGACCGGAAGGGGAGACAAAGAAGCGACCATTCCCGGTAGATGTGCTGCTCCACCCGCTCCGGCAATAATTACTTTTATTCCGTTTTGATGAGCGCTTTTCGCAAAATTAAACATTCTTTGTGGGGTTCGATGTGCGGATACGACAGTCAGTTCAAAAGGGATCTCCATCTTTTTTAAAAAATCAGCAGCTTGACGCATAACAGGCAGATCAGAATCTGAACCCATGATAATACTTATGATTGGTTTACTCATGTATAGTTGGTGTTAAATAGACGATTCTTTTGATATAATTTTCAAGGTATCTTTAATAAATTTCGCTTTTTCTTTTGCCTTCTCCAAATCCTGATCCAATACGGTAACATGCCCCATTTTTCGGAAAGGCTTTGTAATTGTTTTTCCATATAAATGAAATTTTGCTCCGGCAGTTGCAAAGCATGCGGACAAGCCTTCATATTGAGCTGTTCCAGTATGTCCATCCGCACCGAGTAGGTTTACCATAACTGATGGTATGATAGTGTCCGTGTTTCCAAGAGGATAATTTACTACTGCGCGAAGATGTTGTTGGTATTGCGAAGTGACTGCACTGTCAATAGTATGATGGCCACTGTTGTGAGGACGTGGAGCAACTTCGTTGATTAATATTTCATTATTATTGGTGAGGAAAAGTTCTACTGCTAATAGCCCGCAAAGATCATAAGCTTCAATAGTTTTGATAGCTATTTCAATACATTGCTTTTCAATGGCTTCAGAAATTTGAGCAGGACAAAAAAGGTATTCAACAAGATTGGCAATTGGATTGAATTCCATTTCTACGGAGGGAAAAGCTTTTATTTCACCAGTTTCATTCCGGGCCACAATGACTGCTATTTCCTTATTAATATCAACAAGCGGTTCTATGATAGAAAGAGTGTCCAGGATTTTTTTCCGATCTTCTTCTTTTCTAATAACGGCAACTCCACGACCATCATAACCTGCAGTTCTGGACTTTTGTACAAAAGGTAGTTTTATTGCTCCACGATCAATAGCTTGGTTAATCGTTTCAGCATTTTCATAAAATTCAAAAGG
>CAYXQH010000229.1:0-8595 GCA_964467425.1 uncultured Saprospiraceae bacterium | reverse complement strand
AAGATTAATACAATCTTTAGAATAAGAATAAAAAGAGGAATGAATCAACTTGATTCATTCCTCTTTTTTGATTTCTGAAACATCTTCAACTAATTCTTCCGCTAAAAGATATTCTGAGATAGACTCTGCAATGGTTTGGTGTGAAGGTGCAAACCAATGAAATTCTGTTCGAAATGTTTTTCCAGCTTTTACTTTTTGAATAAAATGAGAACGACTAGTGAAACAGTGTGTTGTCTTATTCGCCTGGCAGGTTTCCATTAAATATCTTTCTCCCGAAATATTCTCTTCCAAACTCATCGTCTCCTGACCGTAAGGGAGGTAAACGAAAACAGGCTCTGCTCCAATAGATTGTGCCGTAGTCGCAATTTCTTTGAGGATGAATCGAGTGATTTTCTCCATTTCTAATTGCTGCTTTCCGTTTTTCTTTCGAGCATTAAATCTTATGTAGAACCAAAGATCTTTAATTCGAGGGCGAAGCCAATCTCGACTACGCGTTTCATCCACGGTAGGTACGGGAGAATTAGTCAAAACTAATTGATCATTTTCAATAATATATTTTGGTTTCGCGTAATCTCGAAATTGGAGTATATTTCTGGACATGTCTTCCGTTAGAAAACCAAGGATAACAATATCGGGTTGATATTTAATCCCTTCTTCTTTTAAAAGAATCAATATTTGATCATGACCATAACCATGCATCCCCATGTTGATAACTTCAGCATTTGGAAAACGTTCTTGCAGATAATAGGAATAGGTTTCATTATCGTTTACCTCGTCTCCAAATGTAAAAGAATCGCCAATGACAAGGATGCGCTTTTTTGCTGGATTTTTTTCATAGGAATAATCTTTTGTTCCACGCAGGCCTTTGGTATTAGTATTTAGAAAAGTGTTTTCCCATAAAACTTTATTCTTTATGTTCGGTTTTGCGATCCATCCGGTAGTTGGCGAATAGTTATCAGTGTAAAAGAAATCAGAAGTTTTGTTTTTCTGCGCGTCAATCCATCGACGTTGCCAAAAGCAATCATCTAATGCCATTAGACGACCAGCGGTGTAAGGAACAGCATAAGCAATGCGGGCAAAAATTTCAAGAAGGAGAAGGGTGAAAAAAACATACCAAAGAGCGGAGAGAAATTTTTTCTTCATCTGAAATAGACAATTTTACCAGGGTTTCTCAATATCTTTTGGGGAGAAATCATGATTACGTTCGGTATAATAAGATGGTTTTTCTTTTGCGTTTTTCTTAAGCTTAAGAGCGTCTTTTTTGGTCAGTTTCATCAACCAGGCAATTGGGGTTAGTAAAATAAAAAACAAAATCGAAAGCAAAATAAAGCCATTGATACTTCCAAGGACTTCAGCAATTTTCCACCACAACCAGGCTATTTTATGAGATAGAAAAGAAGAGAATAAACCAATCGATCCAATTACGATAGCCGTAATCAAAAGGTATTTATTTTCCGTAAAATAATAAAAAACCAAAAGGCCAGTTGATATAGCCAAACAAGCCTCAATACTTTTCAGCCGGGTGATTTCCAAATTAAGTTGAATTAAAACAATGAGTAAATAAAAGGCGCAACAGAAGAGCCACCTCCAACAACTATTAAAACACCCAATAGTACAAGCACAATAATGATGGGCATTAACCAATATTTTTTACGCTCCTTAAAAAAGCCCCAAAGATCTTTTAGTAAATCCATGTTATAAAATTTGTAAACCAAAGATAAAATAAAATCCCAACATGCTCTTAATCCAATTTATAATCTACTTTCATTTTATCTTCCCAAATAGGTTGTTTTTCTTTCGAGAATAAAAAGGAACCAATTACCAGATAATCCATTTCTGTTTGCATAAAACATCGATAAGCATCCTCAGGAGTACAAACAATAGGCTCCCCTCTGACATTAAAACTGGTGTTTATTAAAATCGGACAATCTGTTTTTTCTTTAAATTTCGAAATTAAAGTCCAATACGCAGGGTTGGTCAATTTACTAACCGTTTGGATTCGAGCCGACATATCAATATGTGTAATGGAAGGCAAGGTCGATCGTTGATGATAGAGTTTTTCCATCAAAGGCAAGCTATGATAATTCTTAGGCAAAGGCTTTTGAATGGCCTGCTGAACATCTTGCACTAATAACATATAAGGAGAATCACCATCCAAATCAAAATAGTCTTTTGCATCTTCTTCCAAAACAGAGGGTGCGAAAGGACGAAAAGATTCGCGGTATTTAATTTTAAGATTAAGCTTTTTTTGCATTTCAGGATTCCGGGGATCGCCCAAGATACTTCGGGCACCAAGCGCTCGTGGGCCAAATTCCATCCGCCCCTGCATCCAGCCGATAGCATTGCCTTCACTAATATGCACTGCGACGTTTTCGCACAGTTGTTCAAAATCGTCAAACTTTGTATAAACTGCTTTGAACTTTCTCGACATCAACTCAATATCTAATCCTGAAAACCGTGGCCCTAAATAACTTCCTTGCATTGCATCAGGGAGTGCTGGAGTGATTCTTTCTTTTTCAAAGAATAAATAATATGCCGCTTGCGCCGCACCTAAAGCGCCACCCGCATCTCCGGCAGCAGGTTGAATAAAAATATGTTCAAAAATATTTTCTTTTTGTAGTTTTCCATTAGCGACACAATTGAGAGCCACACCACCAGCTAAACATAAAGCATCTGCACCGGTTAATCTTTTCGCCTCTTTCGCCATGAGAATGACAACATCTTCGGTGACCTTTTGAATAGCCAGGCCAAGATTACAATGTTTTGCCTCTAAAGGAGATTCTGGCTCCCGACGAGGAAAGCCAAAAAGTTGTTCCCACTTTTTATCTTTTGCCATGCGAAGACCTGTAGCATAATTAAAATAACTTTGGTCAAGCCAAATCGAACCGTCTTCTTTTATGTCTATTAATTCTCGCTTAATCGTTTCAATGTGTTTGGTGACTTCCTCCGAAGTTGGGTCTCCATAAGGTGCGAGTCCCATTAGTTTGTATTCTCCGGAATTTACTCTAAACCCGAGATAATAAGTAAAAGCAGAATATAACAATCCAAGAGAATGAGGAAAGTGTAATTCTTTTAAAATCTTAATCTTATTTTTATCACCATGACAAATAGATGCAGTCGCCCATTCTCCTACGCCATCAATAGTAAGAATCGCAGCTTGTTCATAGGGTGAAGGATAAAAGGCGCTCGCTGCATGAGAAAGATGATGCTCTGGAAATAGTAGCTTGATCTTTTTCTTATCGAAAGGTTCCACTTTTTTCAGTTCTTCCAGGATGATCCGCTTTAGCATTAGTTTTTCCTTAATCCAGACGGGCATTGCTTTTACGAATGATCTTAATCCTTTAGGAGCAAAGGCATAATAGGTTTCTAATAAACGCTCAAATTTTAAAAAAGGCTTATCATAAAATGCAATCGCATCTAGTTCTTCCAGTGTCATTCCAGCATATTGCAGGCAAAAAGCTACTGCATTTTTAGGGAAAGCAGGGTCGTGTTTTATTCTGGTGAACCGCTCTTCCTGGGCCGCAGCGATTATCTCACCGTCTTTAATGATAGCGGCAGCAGAGTCATGATAAAAAGCAGATATCCCCAGGATAGTCATAATGTAATGTAAGAGTTGTTTAAAAAGGATACAAAATTAAGCAAAATTAGTCGGGATAAATTATTTTATTCGTAGAATGAAAAACAGCTTCTTTTTTTGTATAATAGCTTTTCGTAATATTATATGTGTTAAAACAAAACGAGCAATCAAGTAATGAAAACGATTAAAATATTTTTAGCTTCTTCTTCTGAGCTGGTAGATGATCGGGAAGCGTTTGAGCTTTTTGTAGGCCGGAGAAATAAAATGCTGGTTGAAGAAAACAAATTCTTGAAATTAGTCATTTGGGAAGACTTTTTAGATGCGATGGCTAGAACTCGATTGCAGGATATGTATAATGAAGCAATCAATGATTGCGATATTTTTATTTTACTTTTTTATACAAAGGTTGGCAAGTATACCGAAGAAGAGTTTGATACAGCGTATGATCATTTTAAAGAAAATGGCAAACCACTGATTTTTACCTACTTTAAGGATGTACCTAGCGAAAAACCATTGGAAGAAAGTTTAGGAAAGTTCAAGGAAAAGCTTAGTTCTCTAGGACATTTCTATACCCGTTATTCTAACCAGGAAAGCTTACTGCTTCACTTTAGAGAACAGTTGGAAAAAATAGATGCGAATGCTGATCCAAATGTATTGGATACAGTAAGAGATGAAGTTTCTAGTGGAAAAGCAGTTGGGAAAATATTGAAAAAATATAGAGAAGACCTTGTAAAATTGTCAGAAGATTCGAGTAGAACACTCACGCTATTACAAGGCCGGGCGGCGAAATTAGAAAAAGATGAATTGATGGGCGTTATGACTACAGAGAATGGAAGAGTAGAGCGAGCTCGGATTACGAATGCACTATTATCCGTTTTGGATGATATTCAGGATGAACAATAGCAATCCATGAAAAGATTTGATTTTGTCATTATTGGTGCTGGAATCTTTGGGCTAAGTACTGCAATTGAATTGTGTCAAAAGAAATATACCGTAGCCGTTCTAAATCCAGATCAAATTCCCCATCCTTTAGCTGCTTCAACAGATATTAGTAAAGTTGTCCGAATGGAATATGGGACAGATGTTGAATACATGGAAATGGCAATCGAATGTCTTAAGCACTGGAGAAGATGGAACGATCTACTTGATGAAACGATCTTTTATGAAACTGGTTTTTTATTGACGACTGCTTCGCCAATTAAAAAAGATACACAAAGCTTCGAATCTGCAAGCTTTTCCAATCTTATTAAAAAAGGCTACTCTCCAGAAAGATTAAATACAAATAGCATTGCCGAAAAATTTCCCGCTTTTGAAAAAGCAGGATACGGAGATGGATTCTATCATAAAGAAGGAGGATACGCAAGGTCAGGAAGAGTCCTTGAATTACTCGCTCAGCATGCTAAAAATATTGGCGTCGAAATTTACGAAAACCAAACCGCCAAAGAACTCCATCCAGAAAATGGACAAATTGAAAAAATCAAAACCAGAGAAGGTTCAGAATTTCTAGGCAAAGAAATTATTGTTTGTGCTGGAAATTTTACCTACTGTCTTGTCCCGGATTTAAAACCTTATTTTAAAGTAACAGGCCATCCTGTTTTTCATATAAAACCAAGTCAACCCACTTTGTTTAATCCAGAAATATTTCCTGTTTTTGCAGCAGATATTTCAAACACTGGCTGGTATGGTTTCCCTATTCATCCAAAAGAGCAAGTAGTAAAAATTGCAAGACATGGAACAGGTCAGGAACTTCATCCTGAATTTGACGAACGAAAAGTAAGCAAGGAAGAAGAGAAGAGTCTCCGACAGTTTTTGAAGGAGACCATCCCGAACCTAGCAGATGATCCAATAGTTTATACCCGAAAATGCTGTTACACTGATACATTAGATGGACACTTTTGGATAGATAAACATCCAACAATTAAAAACCTGACGGTTGGATCAGGAGGAAGTGGACATGGATTTAAAATGGGACCCATTATTGGAAAAATGATTGCAGCCAAAGCATTAGGCGAATCATATCAATGGTCAAAACGATACAACTGGCGCCAACTTTCTCAAGACACGATCCAACAAGAAGAGGCAAGAAGCAAAGTCTAGATTTTTTATGCCGCAGTATCCAGTCGGTATTGCTTGCCTATTACGGTAATGGCAAAATTAGATTATAAATAAACCATCAGCGCATGAATAAAACAATCCTCCTCTTTTTCATAAGTCTCTTATTCACTTGCAATGATAAACCACAAAAAGAAAAAGAGGAAAACCCTCCCAACGTCGTGATCATTTTTACAGACGATCAAGGTTATCAGGATTTGGGTTGTTTTGGATCCCCAGATATCGAAACACCTAATATCGACCAGATGGCGAGAGAAGGTGCCCGCTTTACAAACTTTTATGTTTCACAGCCTGTTTGTTCTGCATCGCGCGCTTCCTTACTCACCGGTTGTTATGCAGACCGCTTAGGGATATCCGGAGCTTTTATGCCTTATGTAAAAAAAGGCTTGCATCCGAAGGAGGAAACCATTGCGGAAATTTTAAAACCACTCGGTTATGCAACAGGAATTTTTGGGAAATGGCACTTAGGTTCCGAGGATGTATTTTTACCAACACGACAAGGATTTGATGAATACTTCGGAATTCCATATTCCAATGATATGTGGCCACACCACCCACAACAAGGACCAGTTTTTAGCTTTAAAGATTTACCTCTTTTCGAAAATGAAACAATCATCGATACGCTAGATGAACAAAGTATGACCACGACTTGGTATACAGAGCGAGCCGTGAAATTTATTGAAAAAAATAAAGCGCAGCCTTTTTTCCTTTATGTTCCACATAGTCAACCCCATGTCCCGCTTTTCGTTTCTGAGAAATTTAAAGGAAAATCCAAACGCGGATTATATGGTGATGTGATTACTGAAATTGACTGGTCTGTTGGACAGATTTTAAAAACGCTAAAAGAAAATGGTTTGGATGAAAACACGCTGGTCATCTTTACGTCAGACAATGGTCCCTGGTTAAATTATGGAACACATTCAGGAGAAGCTCTTCCACTCCGAGAAGGAAAAGGAACGGCATTAGAAGGAGGCGTCAGAGTACCTTGTGTTATGCGCTGGCCAAAGACAATTCCTGCAGGTAAAACTATTACTAATCCAATGATGACAATAGACTTACTGCCAACGATTGCAAAAATAACTGGAGCTAAATTGCCAAGCCAAAAAATTGATGGTATTGAAGCATTAGATTTATTAAAAACCGGTGCGCAGGAAAAGCCGCATCACGATGCGTATTATTTTTATTATAAATCGAATGAATTACATGGAGTCTTAAGTGGCGATGGACGATGGAAATTATACCTTCCACACACCTACCGTTCGATTAATGGAAGGCAGGGCAAGGATGATGGAACACCGATTGAGTATACCTGGGACAATAAATTAGAATTGGAATTATACGATTTAAAAAACGATAGTAGTGAAACGACGGATGTGGCAGCAGACCATCCAGACATTGTTGATCAATTACTCCAAAAAGCGGAAGAAGCTAGAGCAGAGCTAGGAGATAAGCTAACAGACCGAAAAGGTGCAGGAGTCCGAAAACTAGGGACAATTTAAGCCCCTTCTTTGTCAAAATTGATTCAAATAACGAATCATTAACACTTTTTATAGTATAAATTACCGTTTAAAGGAGTAGACTTCCGTAAATTTGAAACAAATTAATAATTATGCATTTTTTGAAAAACACCTGTTTAATCATCGCATTATTCCTCACCGGATTTGCCACAGCACAAACAGAAGAAGTCATTCAGGATCTTCAGGTAGATGTCGTTTATCTAGCTTCCGATTTATTAATGGGAAGAGAGACCGGCACGAAAGGTGAAGATATGGCAGCAAGATATATAGTTAAACGATATAAAGAATTAGGGCTCACTCCAATGGGTGACGAGAAAACCTTTTATCACTATTTCGATTTTAAATACAATCCTAATCCTCATGGTAATCCTGATGATGCAGAAAAGCGACGAGGCAAAAACGTTGTAGGGTTTATGGATAACGGTGCAGATAATACGGTCGTTATTGGTGGGCATTATGATCACTTGGGTATGGGACATTTTGGTTCCAGACACACAGGCGAACCCGCGATTCATAACGGCGCAGATGATAATGCAAGTGGAATAGCCGCGATGTTTTATATCGCTAAAGTTTTAAAAGAAAGCAATTTAAAAAACAACAATTATTTATTCATTGCTTTTTCCGGAGAAGAGCTGGGGCTTTATGGTTCAAAAAATTATGTCAATCGACCTACTTTAGCTTTAGAGAAAATGAATTACCTGATCAACATGGATATGATTGGTCGACTTAATGAAGAAAAAGTTTTGGCTATTAATGGAACCGGTACTTCGCCAGTTTGGAAACCAATCATTGACAAATTGGATGTTGCAGGAATTACTCCAAAAACGCATGATAGTGGAATCGGACCTTCTGATCACACTTCTTTTTATAATGAAGGAATACCTGTTTTACATTTCTTTTCAGGGCAGCATATGGATTACCATAAACCTATTGACGATAGCCACTTAGTTAACTACCAGGGGATTTATGATATCTCGGAATATATTCTTGCAATCATCAAAGCTTTGGATGATGATGGAAAATTAGAATATGCTAAAACAAAAGATGAAAGCAAAGACAAAAAAGTTTCCGCTTTTAAAGTGACGCTTGGTGTGATGCCGGACTATGTATACGATGGCGAGGGGATGCGTATTGATGGGGTCATCGGCGATCGTCCTGCTGAAAAAGCAAAGTTGGAGAAAGGAGATATCATTATAAAAATGGGAGAGCTTGAAGTCAAAGATATTTACGACTATATGAAAGGTTTAGGGATGCACGAAAAAGGAGACACTATAACCGTAGTTGTAAAAAGAGGGAAAAAAGAAGTTAAACGAAAAGTAACCTTTTAAAAAAAATCTCTGTGTTTTCTCCTTTTCTCCGCGGTGAAAAAGAGAAAATACAGAGTTTCTA
>CAYXQH010000228.1:0-8639 GCA_964467425.1 uncultured Saprospiraceae bacterium | reverse complement strand
CTGTCCGAGTCATCAGACCCGATCCGATGGATCCCCGCTCGACTGCGCAGCGGGCGAGAGTCGGGCAGGGTTTCACGAAGTTGACACGGAGTTTCACAGAGAATTAATTCATTTTACAAATACTTTTTTGCTTACAGTATTTTGTGAATCTTCTAAGGTCATCTTTATTAAAACTACGCCTTTAAACGATTCAATGTTTAAATGGAAGCTTTTCTGGAAAGGCTGAATCCTTTTCAATAAGGTTCCAGTAAGGTCAAACACTTCAACAGTAGAAATGTTCGATTTGCTTTCAATGAAAACTTTTGAAGACGTTGGGTTTGGAAACAATTTTATATCGAAAATGGTATTATTGATTTCTGCTATCAAAGTGGTGATTTCGCAAACGCCCAACATGTATTCCCATACAGGTGTAAAAGTAGGTATACCTGCGGATATTGGTGTTAAATTATCTATGATTAAAGAACTGTGATTGCCAATGCCAGATAAAGAGGAAAACTTGGTGTACAGGATTCTTGAGTTGTTATAATTGCAAGTTGTCTGATCCACATTTGTAGAATCGGCTAGCGATAAAAGATTCATGTCATTCCAAACAGCAAACTGCTTTTCGAAATCAACAGCGTTGTCGAAAAAGTTTCCAAATGCATAATAATTGGAATCCGGTGTAGTGCCTGGAGCAGAAACCCAATTGGCGGGCGTTCCAAAAAAATCACTAAAATCATTAGGCGCTGCGAACATCAATGCTCTGTTTACGTCAAACTGTTTTGCTATGAATGCTGCATGACCTCCGCCTTGTGAATGCCCGGAAATAAGAATGTTGGACCAATTAATATTTTCAGATGGTGTTAAAAAATCGCCCCAGCTTTCAGTAGGGAAGCTGTTGTCTAAATAGCTTAATAATTTTTCGAATCGATTCAGAATGGAGTTGCTTTCATCTACATTAACAGCATTGCTACTATTTGTACCATAAACTATTTCTTCTCTGAAATTTTGAAAACAAAAAGGATTATTACTATCTGCACAAGCACTTGCGGCTGCGATATTATTCGGGTATTTGAGGACGATAACTTTAAAGCCATTATTCGCTGCTAGGGTAGGGAAGAAACTAGTATTTACAGGATCGTCGAAGGAGCCAATAAGATGAAGTACAAGTTTATTATTTTGAATACAATCGGGATTAATAAATACCTGATGTTCTTGTGATTCGTCATCAATGTTGTTATCTGTATCAAAAGCTTTGATACTACGAAGCATTAGCGAGTCTGGAGAACAGGTTTGTCCAAATAAATTTGCAAATTGGATGAATACAAAAAACAGAATAATGCCTCTTTTCATTTGCTACTTTTTGACTTTCGGAACTCTCATAATTTTCTCCATTTTACGTCCTTTTGCTAATTCATCCACTAACTTATCCAAATACCTACACTGTCTGGTCAAGGTGTTTTCGATTTCTTCTATTCGGTAACCACAAACAACTCCTTTTATGAGTTCAGCATTTGGATTCAATTTAGCATTTTTAAAGAACGTTTCGAAGGTTACTTTATCGTCTATGAGTTTTTGTATTTTTTTAGAGTTGTATCCTGTTAACCACTCAATTGCCTGGTGCAATTCTTCTTCGGTTCTTTCCCATTTTACGATTCTGTTTAAATAATGTGGATAGACGGAAGCGAATGTCATTTTAGCAATTCGTTCATCATGATGGCTGGTATCTTTTTTCATGTTTTAAATTGTTGTTATTAATATAAAAACAAACGCGCTTTGAAATCTTCGTAGGTGAAATTACGAAAAAGCGCGTTTGTTTAGCATCAATTTCTGAGTTTTTAACTTTTGTTTATACCATCTTTCTGTTTTTCTTTTTCAGGTATAAATAGATAGAAAGGACGGCAAGAAAAATACTCAATAAAATAAGCAGTGTTTGAACATCTTCAATCCATTTTATAATTACTCCAAGAAATGTAGCACCTCCGACCCAAATGCCTAAGGCACTCAGCCAACAACAACTGGTGCCGATAAAGAATGCAACAATACTACCTATAAATGTCTTTTTGTAGCTTTTCATTTTACCTTATTTTGTAGCACTTAAGGATATGCTAGTCACTCTGGATGCAATCTCTTTTGCTTCTTCGCTATCTAAATTGAAATTCATTTCCTTGGCAACACGCATGACCTGTGGATCGCTTAGCATGAGTTCAAGTGGAAACTCGGATTTAGATTCTATTTTTATATTTTTAAAACCGGCATCTTTCACGTATTGCAAATAATTATCTAGTTTCTCTGCTCCTGAAACACAAGCAATATGCCCCGCCAAGGAATCTTTTATAAAGTCAGGCAGTTCTTTTTCTAATACGATATCGCTTATGGATATGGTACCACTATTTTTTAAAATTCGAAAAGCTTCTTTATAAACCTTGTCTTTGTTTAAAGATAAATTAATGACACAGTTAGAAATGATGTGATCGGCGATGCTATCTTCCAGTGGTAATGCTTCGATATCTCCCTTTATAAATTCGACATTTTTGTAATCGCCTTTTCGGGCATTTTTTCTGGCTAAACCAAGCATGTCATCTGATAAATCAACGCCAATTACTTTTCCGTTTTGACCGACATTCTTAGAAACGATAAAGGCATCAAAGCCTGCTCCAGATCCTAAATCTATTACGGTTTCTCCTTCTTTAATTTTTAATAAGGCGGAAGGATTGCCACATCCAACGCCTAAGTTGGCATCTGCTGGAGTTTGATCTAAATCTTCTTTCGAGTAACCAATGTTTTCGGCGACTTGCTTTGCATTTGCACTTATGTCGCAGCAGGCAAATAATTTAGCAAGGAGTGGATTCTTTTTTGATTTCGCTAATTTTCCATAACTATCAATGACCGATTGTTTTACTGAACTTGTATCCATTTTTAATAATTTTTAATTAAGAATAAATCAAAGTTCAGGTAGAAAATTTACATTTCAATTGATCTAGGTCAAGTTCGACCAATTTTCTTTCGAATTCTACTTAAGGTCTCTGGAGCAACTTGAAGATAGGAAGCCAAATAATTTAAAGGAACTCTGTTTAAAAGATCGGGCTCTTCTTCCAAAATTTGCAAATATCTTTCAGTGGCAGATAGATCTTTTAAAAATCGGGTATGGCATTCTGTAGTAATGAATTCATTTTCGGCAGCCAATCTACCTACTTGTTGCCAGAAAAGGCCTTTTTTATAGAGTTCTTGTAATGAATCGTAAGGAAGGATCAGAAGTTTGGAATCTTCGATGGTCTGAATGGCGATTTCGCTTTCTGTCTGGGTGATCAAACTACTATAAGAGCAGGTGATGGTGTTTTCTTTACAAAAACAATTGGTGACTTCTTTTCCATCATTTAAATAGTACAATCGCAATAAGCCTTCTTCAATAAAAGCTATGCTTTTACTTATTTTTCCCTGGCGAAGAAAATAATCTCCAGCTTTGATTTCTTTTTTAGAAAGATAGGAGGTGACAATCTCAAATACCTCTGGCGTATAATGAGGGAATTGTTTTAAATAATTATTGAAGGCTTCCATTTTTACAAACTCGTTTAGCGCATTTTAAACCATATACAAATGAACTACCTTGATTGTTTTTTATTCCTCTTCATTTCCGTAAATAATTTTCATATCTGGTAGTTCCGTAGTATAGTAATGCACCCAAATATAGATGTGACTAAACAATGCCAGGAATATTGCAGCTTTTGATTGGAATAAAATCCCCGGAATCCATAAAGCGAAAAATCCAAAAACATACATCGCATTAGAGGTATATTTGAAAATACCTTTCTTGACCATTTTTTCATTTTTAAATTTTTCGGGATAGAAGTGATCAATTCCAAAAGCTCGGTCAATTCCAAAATATGTTCTTAAAGAATAAAAGAGATAGACTGCAGGTGCGAATAATAGAGCTGCTAAAACATAAGCGAAAGTAGTGTTGATGGATATGGTCTGAGCATTGGCGATCGCTAAGCAAGTAATCGTTACTGGTCGAGAAAGAATAAGAACAGCAAAGCCTACTTTGAATAGTTTGAATCCACGTTCACCAAACCATTTAGTAAGGCTTTGATAATGCAGTTCTGCACGCCAAAAAATAAGCACATAAATTTGATGAATAACGGCTGCTAAAAACGTAAGAATACACCAAGATAAAGTGCTTATTCCGTATAGCTCTCCCTGAAGAAAATTTACATCCTTTTTAGCAAAAGAATAAAGGAAGAACGTTAAGGCAGCTAAAATTAATACATGCCAAAGCTGGTATTTAAATATCTTCATTCCATAAATATAGCATTTTTAGCGACCATTCTATTTTGTTCCAGATCTGATTTTACGCTGTCCAGTTTCATACCAATAGTGATCAATGCTGTTTTACCAAGCGGGAGTCGTAATGTTGGGTTTTCTGAATTTACGACATCAATAATTGCTATAGCTGCTTTGTCCGGATCTCCTTCCTGTTTGTTATGAACACCTTTAAGTTTTGTTCTAAAAGCACCAGCCGTATTGGCATAATCGTCCAGTTCTATTTCAGCTAACCCGAGGCCACTATCTGCGAAGTTTGTTCGGAAAGGACCTGGTTCTACCATCGTCAGTTTAATTCCTAATGGTTCAACCTCTTGTGCTAATGCTTCACTAAAACCTTCCAGGGCAAATTTGCTGGCATTATAAATTCCAAAACCTGCAAAGGCTTTTAAACCACCATGTGAAGAGATTTGAATGATGTGTCCGCTTTTTTGTTGTCGCATGATCGGCAAAACCTCCTGCGTGATTTTCAATGCACTAAAGAAATTTACTTCAAAGACCTTTCTTGTTTCCTCTATACTGGTTTCTTCGACGGCACCTGCAAAACCAATCCCGGCATTATTAACCAGAATGTCAATTCGAGTATATTTGTTTTTTATCTGTTGGATTACTTGAGCCACCCGTTGATGATTTGTAATGTCCAATAAAAATGCATCGGCTGTCCCTTTGTTTTGTTCTATAAAAGTATCTACTTGTTCTTGCTTTCTAAAAGTGCCAATGACAAAATCACCGCTTTCGATTACTGCATTTGCTAGAGACTTCCCAAGTCCGCTTGAAATTCCTGTGATAAACCAAATCCGTTTTTCCATTTTTAGTATTTTAATTATATTTTTTGATTTTTTAAAGCTTCCATAATTTCTGTCCCCTCTATCCGATGTCTGTAATCACCTCCTTCACTTTTAGAATAAGAAATGATTCCATTTTGTTCAATAATGAAAGTGGCTGGAATCGGTATTTCTCTGGAGTCATCCGAATAAAAGGCATCAAAATCGTAGCCTAATTCAGCCATAGTGGCTAATGGTTTTTCTCCATACTTAAAAACTGTTGTGTATTGTCGAGTAACCATATTACCGTTATCACTTAAAACCTCAAATTGAAGTTCGTTTTTTTTCTTGATGTTCAAAGACTCATCAGGGGTTTGTGGAGAAATGGCGATTAAGTTAGCATTTGCTTCTTTGATTTGAGGTAAGATGCTTTGGTATTGTGCCAGCATCAAATTACAATATGGGCACCAGCTTCCTCTGTAGAAAGTGAGTACCACTCTGCTTTTTTCTAAGATGTTATATAAAGCTATTGGCTCACCTACTGCATTAGAAAGCGTGAAATTTGGTGCTTTATCTCCGACAGATAGCTTTAAAATAGAAGGGTAGGTTTTCTGTAATTCTGAGGCATCCGTGTCGAATACATTTAGAGCACTAGCAGGCAGCATGGAAACTAAGTTGTCTCGAAGTTCTTTTAAACCTTCTTTGTAGGATGGAATTTTTACATCTTTCATTGATTGATTTTTTTGATGTGAATAAAAATTTATTTCACTACAAAGTTCAATCAATGTATGCTGATTAAAAATGAACCAGGACAGAAAAAAGTCTTGAACTAGTTCAAGATTTCTTAAGCTGACGCGAACGAATTTTGCTTAAAAACTCAGCAGATATTCCTAAATAGGACGCTAATACATATTGTGGAACTCGATTGGCAATCTTGGGATATTGCTTGATGTATTCAAAATAGCGTTCTTCTGCCGTTTTGCTGATATTGGAAATAACTCTTTTTCGAGAATAGGCAAATGCCTTTTCGGTGGTAAGTCTAAAGTATTCACTAAGCGAATGAATTTCCTTACACAAGGCTTCTATTTCTTCATATTTCATTTGAAAAATGACAGAATCCTCTAAAGCTTCTGCAAAATTAGTTGCCGGAGTTTGCGAGATATAACTGTAAAAATCCGTTACAAACCAATCTTCCACTCCAATGCTTACCGTATGCTCTTTGCCTTCGTTGTCCAAATGATAAACTCTAAATGCACCTTCCACAATATAGCTCCGATATTGGCAGACAAAGCCCGGTTGGATAATGAACTGCCGCTTCTTTACTCTGGTCGTTCGAATAATAGAACACAATTTTTCGGCTTCGCTTTCAGTAAGTTTGACATATCGTGCTATATTGTTCAGTAGGTTATCGTATTGACTCATTCTATTTTCTTTTAAACGGAAATGAAATTTAATTTAAAATCTTGTCACGCTTGGTAGCTTTTAATGGTCTAATATACAAAGAAAGGAAACAGTCTTGAGTTGTTTCAGATTAATTCATAGAAATCCTTTTCATTTACTTTTATGGTAGTCAATTCTACAGTATGTCCATCAGGATCTTTTAGGTAAATGGAGTCAAAATAGAAATGGTCTTGTACTTCAAAATCAACTCCCAGATTTAAAAACTTCTTTTTAGCTTTTTCAAAGTTTTCTTTATTAACGTTGAATGCAAAATGATCAATTTTAATATTCTTAGAATTTGGATTTAGGAAGTCATCCTCAGGATTGGCTGGGAATAAAGCAATACCACACTTTTTTGAAAGCATAAAAATAGGGGAGTCCCCCCATTCTTTGAGTTTGTATTTTTTTAAAGCCAAAATTTTTTCATACCAGCTTACAGATTGTTCTAAATCTTTTACTCGTATGGCTACATGGTCTAAAAAATCAATTTCGAAATTATTTTCCATACACGAATTTGAATTCCTTTTTTATTGTAATTAAGAATCTGGATAGTGAATGGTTTTGCTTTAAAAACAATTGAAAGATAGGCATTGTTGTGAATGACTCAACCTCTTCGAAAGGTATTTAAAGCGTATCTAATACGGAATGAGGCGTGTTAGAAAGTATTAGTATTGAAAGGCATTAGCCTTTAATTCCGCCCACTTGGAGACCTGCGGGCGGTTGTAGAGATTGTATCTTCTTTTTATTCAAAAATTACCGGCAAATCGCTATTGGCAATTTTTACAATATGAAAAGGCTGGGTTACTACTGAAGTAGCCGCACCTTGAGGAACCAAATCGGTTACAGTAACTATGATGTTTTCAGTACTACTTGTAATATTTAACTCTAAATCATGACCTCCACTGCCTTTTAATTCATCAAATATTGCTATGATTTGAAACGCTGAAAAATCAATATTCGTTTCAGAAAAACTGTCTGTAACATTATTGACCGCATCCATTTGAGTCATTAGATCATTCCAAGTTGATTGATCTGTTATTACTAAGTTTTGTTCGCTTATACCTTCTGAACCTGCACCATAGAGGTTGTCTTTAGCGATCAGTGTTGATTCATAATCCACGGTTTGAATATCATCAGATTTGCAACTGAAGATGATTAGCGAAAAGAATAGGATGGGGAGGATTTTAATTAAATTTTTCATTTGAATGTTGTTTTATTAATGATAGCTTCTATTTACAAAACGATGAGAAAATCAAAATGGTTGGGTTGTTGTGAATTTTTATTTCAACTCAATAAAACGTACCAATTTTTAATTCGTAAGTACGTTAAGTTCTGTTTTTTACTACTGATAGAATTTTACTATCTTTAATAGGTTGCAAAATAATAGTTTTGCTTTCTGAAAGTCAATTTTTTTAATTAGCAAAGTCTGTCAATATGAAAATTAAAACTGTTTTTATCATTGCTTTGTGTCTGTTTGGAATTACTAACCTAGCTTTTACTCAAAAGTTTCTGGCTGCAACTATTGTTAAAAAGGACGGAAAAAAAATATCCGGGTTGGTTCATGAAGATTTAATCAAGTTTGGTAAAAAATGTCTGTTTAAAAAGACAGCTACCTCTAAGAAAGTCAACTATGCGCCAGAAGAAATTCAAGCAGTTAAATTCAAAAGGTATTATATAGAAACCCAACGGTTTAAAAGAGTTTTACCTGAAAAAGGTACCATTTATGAATCTTTATTTTTATTAAAAATAGTTGATGGAGAAGTAGATTTATTTGAAAAAGGAACAGCTTACAAGGAAAATGGACATTACGTCTTAATAAACGAACGATTAATTCACATCCAACCTTGGTATGATAAAATGCCAGCCCTCCGAACAAAAACATTTAAAAGA
This sequence comes from uncultured Saprospiraceae bacterium, assembly GCA_964467425.1. Classification (GTDB taxonomy): domain Bacteria; phylum Bacteroidota; class Bacteroidia; order Chitinophagales; family Saprospiraceae; genus JAHDHW01. Next base: position 246 of record CAYXQH010000228.1, on the reverse strand, counting down.
AATAAAAAGACATTGGAAATTTTATTTGAAGATTGTAATGAGACCAGCAAAATTGTAAAGAAGGAGAAAAGGAGATTTTCCCGTGAAGTTTTAGTTAACTTAATTTTTACTTACAACAAATGTAAGGGGGCAGAACAAAATATTTTGAGGAATTAAATAGAATGAATTTGAGTATCTGCTTAAGTTAAGCGAGGTTAATAATTCTAAAAAATAATAAAGATTTTAGCGTATAAGTTCATCTATACT
>CAYXQH010000227.1:5483-8648 GCA_964467425.1 uncultured Saprospiraceae bacterium | reverse complement strand
TGCGCTGTATTGTAGAATATTGTAACTTGCACTCGGAATTAAGAAATAGAACATCCTAATAAAATCAAAATCCTTTATATTACTAAAAGGGTTTTTTCTCCCAACCTAGCTCATCTCCCACTTTAGTTTAATCTCTAAAAAGATCTAGAAGTCCCTCTTTAAAAGATAACAACTCCGAGAACAAACATAATACTGTTTACCTATTTCCTGTAGAAACGATTTTAATTATTTAAGTAAACACGTAATTTATGTTGCGACTTCAACAAGTTAACCGAAACAAATTCTCAACCTTAAATTTTTCATTACTAAAAAACTTTGCTGCTTTCATGTTCATCTTATTTGCATTAAATATTAATGCACAAGATTGTTCATCAGTGTCTAACACCATTGGTGACCTAATCTATTTAGGAGAATATAACAACAGCAAATATTATTGCTCAAGTCATAATAACTATACTTGGCACCAAGCTAAAGCGGAGATAGAAGCTTATGGCGGACAAATGCTAATTATTGATGACGCTGCTGAAAACGAGTTCGTTCGTTCAAGCATCATGGCAGACTATGTATGGCATAATCTATCTGATGCGAACAATGAAGGCGACTTCAGAACAACTACCGGAGAAGCTGCTCCGTACTTAAACTGGAATTCGGGAGAACCGAATAATTCTAATGGGACAGAACATTACGCACGTATTTTGAAATCAAACGGCCAATGGACAGACCGGGATGAATGGTTTACTGCTGAGTATGTGATGGAAATCGCTTGTGGTGGAAACCAGGTATGTAAAAACAGAACTGCAGAAAATGTTATTAACTGTGGTAACGGAATAACGTATGGTGGATGGTTGAAATTCAATGAATATTCAACAAATCATTATACTTTATCTAATGCTGTACTTACAGAATATACAGATGGTACTGGTACATATGCTGGTACATGGATTCATAATGATGATGCATCTCTTGTTTTTGATTTTGAATTAACTTTAACAGGAAGAACGACTAAAGCACCTAATACTCCAAAACCTCATAACTGCTTAACTCCAAACGAGAGTAACTACTATTATTATGAGGATTTTACAGGAATTTTAAAAGGTAGACAAAGTGTAGAAGGTGCCATTATTTCTATTCAATCTTATGGTGCTGCTTTCCAGTTGGGAATCGGAGCGAATGCTACCGGTACTGATCACGTTTTTGGAGGAAGCGCTTGGTTTTCAGGTGAATTGTTGAGCGGACCTACTACAGGATCAACGCTTACTTTACAAGGTAATCCTGGCGATCACTTTGGAGATATCAATATCAAATTATCTGAAAGGGTAAACGGTGATATGGATAATAATGGAGTTTGTGATATTGAAGAATGTAGCTCTGCTCCAGAGGTAGCTGATATGATGTATATTGGAACCTTCAATGGTTCTTATTATTATAAGAAAACAGGTGGAGATATAACATATACAGAGGCAAAAGCATTTGTTGAGGCTAGAGGTGGACATTTACCGGTAGTGAATGATGCTCAGGAAAATAGTTTTTTAACTAGCTTACTGGAAGGTGGTGCTGCTTGGATTGGTTTATCTGATGCTGAAGTAGAAGGACAGTTTAAATGGACAAATGGACAAGCTCTTAGCTATACTAACTGGAATACAAATGAACCAAACGATTATAATGGTGAAGATTATGCTGAAATTCTAAGTAATGGAAAATGGAATGATCTACCAATTGGTGCTTACAAATGGGCTATCATGGAACTTCCATGTGAAAACATAACTTCCATTGGAGATAAAGTTTTTGCTGATGACAACTCAAACGGAATTCAAGATAATGGTGAAGGTGGTGTAGAAAATGTAGATGTTACATTATTTGCTCCAGGTAATGATGGTGTTTTTCACACAGGTGATGACGTAGTTGTTGACACTGACCAAACGGATGCTAACGGTAATTATCTTTTCGAAGATGTTACTCCTGGTACATACTGTATAGAATTTGATATTACTACAATCCCAGTTGATTATGTTTTCACAGGAAAAGATCAAGGAGGCGATGACACTAAAGATTCTGATGTTGATGCTGCTGGTAAAACGGATGCTTTTACAGTAACATCGGGTGCGCCAAACGATCCTGATTATGATGCAGGTATCAAATTTGATCTTCCAGACTTTGGAGACAAAGTTTTTGCTGATGATAATTCAAACGGAATTCAAGATAATGGTGAAGGTGGTGTAGAAAATGTAGATGTTACATTATATGGTCCAGGAAATGATGGTATTTTCCACACTGGTGATGATGTAGTTGTTGACACAGACCAAACGGATGCTAATGGTAACTACCTTTTCGAAGATGTTGCACCAGGTACTTACTGCATAGAATTTGATATTACTACGATCCCAACGAATTATGTTTTTACAGGAAAAGATCAAGGGGGCGATGACACTAAAGATTCTGATGTTGACGCTGCTGGTAAAACGGATGCTTTTACTGTAACTGCTGGGCAGCCTAACGATCCTGATTATGATGCAGGTATCAAGTTTGATCTTCCAGACTTTGGAGACAAAGTATTTGCTGATGATAATTCAAACGGAATTCAGGATAATGGTGAAGGTGGTGTAGAAAATGTAAATGTTACATTATTCTCTGCAGGTAATGATGGTGTTTTCCATACAGGTGATGATGTAGTTGTCGACACAGACCAAACGGATGCTAACGGTAACTATCTTTTCGAAGATGTTGCACCAGGTACTTACTGTATCGAATTTGATATTACTACTATCCCAGTTGATTATGTTTTCACAGGAAAAGATCAAGGAGGCGACGATACTAAAGATTCTGATGTTGATGCTGCTGGTAAAACGGATGCTTTTACAGTAACTGCTGGACAGCCTAACGATCCTGATTATGATGCAGGTATCAAATTTGATCTTCCAGACATTGGAGATAAAGTATTTGCTGATGATAACTTAAACGGAATTCAAGATAATAATGAAGGTGGTGTAGAAAATGTAAATGTTACATTATTCTCTGCTGGTCCTGATGGCGTTTTCCATACGGGTGATGATGTAGCTGTTGACACAGACCAAACAGATGCTAACGGTAACTATCTTTTCGTAGATGTTGCGCCAGGTACTTACTGTATCGAATTTGACATTACTACAATCCCAGTTGATTTTATTT